>CAZTDJ010000042.1:0-6865 GCA_964612835.1 Candidatus Woesearchaeota archaeon | reverse complement strand
AACCTACTTAAGAGCAACAGCCCTTAAGTTATTTTATCTGTTTCGCACCAACCCCCAGGCGGAATATAAATTGGTTCTTCTGTTTCATCAACACCGGTTTCTTGGATTTCTTCTGATTTCTGTTCAGTTAAATTTTCTTTTAATTCTTGCTTTAATTGAAACTGGCAGCTTACTAATAGTATCGCAAGGAAGCAGAGCATCAAATATAATTTTTTCATAAAATTACATGGATTTTGGGGTTTTTATATAGTTTGTTTTTTTGGTTTTTGATTGATGCTTTGGTCTCTGGGAAGCTTGCAAAAGATACTAATCCTCTGGCTTTGCTGGTGGGCTAAAGGTAAATAAAAGAGCTTCTTCTTTTTCTTTATGAATGAAATATTTTTCTCTTAACATTTCAATAATAATTTCTTGAACAGAAAAATATAAAAATTTTCCTTTTCTTTTTTAAAATATTAAAAATTCTTTCAGGAATCATGAGAATGGCCTTTTTTGATGCCCTTTTTATTACATATCTTTTTATATATTTTTATATATTCAGATATATGCCTTTTTAGGCCCCCCAAAGAGTAATCTAATTTTTAAGCCTTCTGCAGCAATTTTAATGGCATTCCAAAGCTTCTGAAAAAAACCAAAGCAAAAAATGAGGAAAAATAACAAGAAAATGATTTTTTGTTTATTTTTTGAAAAATTTCAAAAATAATTTCATTCCTCGCACGGGTTTCATTTGCATTTTCGACAAATGTTGTCCAGTTCTGCTGAGAATTTCCCATGTTGTTTTTTGAATCCCCGCACTCAACGCCCCATTAATTTTGCTATTCCCTCTTTTTTGTGGGGAGCGCCACGCTTCCGCCAGCACCCTCAATTTTCTCCACTGCTTTTTTTGATGCTGCCTTGACAGTGACCTGGTAAGGAATCTCAACGTTTCCGCCGCCTAATAATTTGTCATATCCCTCATTACTTAAATCTATCTGCTTTTTGTTGAACCTAAAGAGTTCGCTGATGTTGATGGCGCGGACGCGCTGTTTGTGGTGAGTTTTGAACCCATATTTTCCAAAATAAGCGTTTCCAAATTCCTGCAGCGTGCTGATCTTTTTTTGCTTTGCCCTTTTTCCAGCGCCAGCGTTTCCCTTCCCCCCCCGATTTCCAGACCCGCGATGTTTTTTCGTTCCCCATCCATGGGTTCTGCTTCCTCGAAGCCTCACGCTTCTTTTTCTTTTATTGACAGCCATCCTTACATCATTCTCCGCAGGAGGTCATTGATCGCGTCTCCACGGTAGCCTAATGCTCCTCCTAGGCTGTAAGGTTTTTTGATTCCCTTTCTTTCAAATCCCTGCCGGGGCGGATTGAGCCTGAAGAATTTTTTCAGGCCAGGAACATCACCAAGCTCTTTTGCAAAGGAAAAGAATCTCGCGGCGAATTCTTCAGTCGTTGTTTTTGCGTGCGCCTTGAGGTATGCATCATCGAGAAGATTGTCTCCGGCAACCCGCGCCCTTTTCTTGAGCAATTCGCCGAACGTTTTTTCATCAATCTCCCCCCAGGTGACATAGTCTTTGACTTTCTTGAGCATTCCAACGCACTGCGAAGTGTTTGAAATAACAACGCAGCTGTTCTTTTTGAAGAGCCTCAGCAGCTTTAACGCGTATGTCACTCGCTGATCAATGCGCACATCTCCCCGCACCCGGACAACCGCGACCCGTTTCTTAGCTTTTTCTTCCATCAATCATCCCTGCCTGCTCGGCAAATTCTGGTTTCACTTTTGTTGAGCTCAGTTTTTTCAGCGCGTCAATGCACGCATACACCTCATTCAATTTTGTTTTGGCGTTGATGCTTCGCGAGTAGATATCCTTGATTCCTGCCCAGTCGACAATTTTTCTGATTTCCTTTTCAATGCACAGGCCCGTTCCTCTGGGAGCGGGAATTAATTCAACAATCACCGAACCGCATCTCCCTGTAACTTTGAAAGGAATGGAATGGGGCTCCTTGCAGCTGCATTCCCATGAGCCGCATCCCCTCTTGATTCTGATGAGATGCAATCGGGAATTTCTTAATGCTTTTTTTCTTGCAGGCAGCGTGTCTTTCGCTTTTCCCAGGCCCACGCCGATATAGCCGTCTTTGTTTCCAATGACAATCATGGAGGAGAATTTCGGCTTGTTCCCCTCTTTGGTCTTTTTTTGGGTCTGTCCCCAGATGGATTTTTTTCCGCCGCCGAACTTCCCTTTTGATTGCCCGATTGAGATAATGTCAAATTCGAGGTTGGGAAGCAGGGTATCGACAATCTCCGCTTCAAGAATCTTCTTTCCTTCATTGAGGACGGTATCGATGTCTTTAATTTCTCCTTCCTTTACTTTTCTCCCCATGTCTGTCTTGGGGTTCCAATTTTCATTTAATTTTTGGAGTGGTTCAGTCATGGTTCTGCAATAATTTTCTTTTTCATCTCCTCAACATGTTTTTGGATGTGGTCAGGGGTTATTCCCTGTTTTGCATACTGTGAAAATATTTTTTTGTATGTTTCCTCTTTTAAGCTTTTTGCATAGTCCGCGATGTGCTTTCCTGAAATTCTCTCCTCAGAAGGGAAGGATTCTGCTGCGCAATTGAGGTTTATCCCCGCGTCAATCAGGCCTTTCACAACCGCATAGGTCGATGATCCTTTTCTTGTCGTTGTGTGGGTCGCGTCGAGGATGCATTTTTTCACTCCTTTCTTCTTTCCCTGAATTCCGCAGTGCAGCCCGGTAAGGTATGCCGCGGGCGTATTCGCTCCATGGAGCTTCCAGCCGTATTTTTTTAAATGACTGATGGTGCTTGTGGTTACGACTTCGTCACCCTTTTCTTTGTAATTGACAATTTGGGCGATCAGGCTATTATTTCTTTTTCTCACGACAAACCGCGGGAGCCTTGACTTGAGAAGGGAGAGCCTTTTCCGATAGTCTGTTTTTCTGTCCAATTTCCTTTTGTATGGCAAAACTTTCATTTTTTGGTAAAGAGGTTGCGCTCTTCAAGATAGAGCTTGATATGCCTCCTGCTCCTAAAGTACCCACCCTTGATTTTTTGGTACACGTCTGAATAGGCTTGGGAAGACACGAGCTTTTTTTGTTTGAGGTCTTTTAAAAATCTTCTCTGCACGCGCACTCGCAGAATCCATGCCCTTTTTCTGCCTAATCGCGAGAAGGGAGAGCCTTTTCGTGAGCCCGCTCCTTTTTGCCTGCCTTTGCTTTTTTGGATTTTTATTTTTCTGGCGCGATATTGCGATATTCCTTGTTTTTGGATTTTGTAAATAGCTCCGTTTTTAATGAGTTTTTTAACATCTTCCCGGGTAATGGCTTCTTTGATATCACTCATCTTTGCAGGATCAAATTTCACTCTCGTAGATCCCGCTTTCAAGATGTCTGCCGCGAGCCTTCGTTGCGCTGTGAAAACTTTCATTTTTTATAAAGCCCCTTCCAAAAGCTGTAAGCTCCAGTTAAATTTGTAAAAGAATTTGATAGTGCATAATGCTCTTCGCTAAGAAGAATGTATGATTTTATACTTGAAGTAGGTGGTTCTTCTATCTTTAACAAGTCCCCATTTTCAAGAACCCTAAATGCCACAAATTCCTTTTCTTTTGATTCAACAACGGCTTGCAATGTCCCTTTTTTATCAATGAACGTAAAAGTATAGTCCCACTTCTTATTGCCAGCATAAACGTTTTTTTTCATATGCATTTCCCAATCAGAATCGGGGGCAAAATTATTTAATACCGCTCCATCAAGCACCCCATCATTTCCAAAATCAAAATATGTGTTTTTTGAAGAATTATGTTTATGGGTTTCTTCTACCACAAGCAAATTTTTTTCTTGAGTATAATTAACCTCCACCTTCAACATTTTTAACTCCACAATATAATGAAATCCATTTTTATTACACCCAGTAACATCTACATCCCCAATTCCCACAAGTTCTTTTTCTATTTTGTGCTCCAATCTTATCGCATTTATCTTGTCAGCGTTTTGATATGCTATCGCCCCCGCGATAGCTATCCCCCCACCAGTGCTAATCAACACGTTCGCTAAAGTTCTTTTCTTCATTTTGTCTTTTCACCTTCTTCCTCAACTTTCGCTTCGACGCCTTTTTGCTCTTTTTCAGCCTCTGCCTTCTTTTTCTCTTCCTTCTCTTTCACTTTTTCTTGCTTCTCCTCTTTTCTTCTCTTCGCCTTTTCCTCCAGCATTGTTTCATCCCGAATGTTTCGCATTTTCAGGCCCATTTCCTTTGCTTTCTTCACAAGCTCGAGCTTCTTTCGCAGGCCCAGCGTCCGTGAAACGATGATCATGTGCTTTTTAGGATCAAGGCGGGAAAGCTGCTCTCCATTTGAGACATGGATTAACATGAGCCCCGAAATATCCAGCCCTTTCCATTTTCGCGGCGAGCCGTATCCTGCGCTGGGATGAGACACTTTGCTTCTAAATTTTCTCCTCATCTTCGATTGGATTCCCTTTGGCTGCCTCCATTTTTTTCCAAGGTTGAGCCTTTTGTGGAATTCCTGCCTGAGGAATCTTGGCCTGCTTTTTCTGATCTGTTTGATCGTGCTATCCATTTTTTTCACCGTTGACTCTCACGAGTTCCATCTTTGACTGGGTGAGCATCTTTTCAATTTCTTGGTCATCATGTTTATACGCTTCTGAAAAAAATACTTGTAAGATCCCTGAATTGATGAGGAACTTTAGGCAGTGCCTGCAGGGAAAATGAGTGGTGTACAGGGACGCTTGATTGGTGCTGATCCCATTGTATGCAGCTTGGATGATGGCATTGACCTCAGCGTGGACGGTTCTTGTGCAGTGGCCGTTTTCCATGAAATGGCCTTCTTCAGAGCAGTGGGGAAGACTTCGAGGAGAGCCGTTGTATCCTGTGCTGATAATCATACTGTTTTTCACGAGGATTGCCCCCACATGCGCGCGATCGCAGGTGCTTCTCGTAGATACCACGCGCGCGATGTTCATAAAATATTCATCTTTCCCGATACGCTGCATGCTTTGTTTCATTCCGCTTTCTCCGTGATGTAAATCCCGTCTTGGAACCTTCTTCTGTCCCTTTTGGTGATTCTTGTGCTTTGTTCAATATTTGCCGCTGTCTGTCCGACGTTTTCAAGATTAATCCCCTCAACGCTAATTTCTTTTCCCTGCACTTTCACGACAACCCCCTCCATGATCCTCGCTTTTCTTGGAGTTTTTTCCCCAAGGAAATTCTTGACAAGGACTTTGTTTCCCTCAACGACCGCATTAATAGGAAAGTGGCTTGAGCATATGGCGAGCTTGTAGGTGTAACCCTCTTTGACTCCGTGGAGCATATTCCTGAGATGGGCGCGATAGGACCCCATGACCATTTTTTCTCGCGCGGTGGGAGATTGCGCGATAAGAATAATATCATTCCCTTCTTTCTTTATTTCAACTTTAGGATAGGAAAACGTCCGGCGATGCTCCCCCTTGGGGCCCTTGGTGATTACCATATCTCTCTCGAGAGTGACCATCGTTCCTTCTGGCAATTCTACCCTGTATCGCAAGTCTTGTCCTTTCATGTTCAATAGCAGTATGCAACAAGCTTTCCTCCTGTGTTTTTTTCTTTTGCTTCTTGGTGGGTCATGAGCCCCTGGGATGTTGAAACAATTAAGACTCCGAAGTCCTTCGCTGGAAGGAACCGTTTTTCATATTTTTTGTAGCCATCTTTTTTGATGGAGAATCGTGGTTTGATGACTCCGCATTTGTTGATGTTCCCCAGCAAATTGATTTTGATGAGGCCCCCTTTTCCATTTTCTAGAGGGGTTACATCCCCAATATAGCGCAGCCCCTGGAGGATGGAGAGAACTTTCATCGCAAAGAGTGAGCGTGGTCCGACTAATACCTCTGTTTTTTTCGCGTTTTCCGCGTTCAACATTTTTGCAAATGTGTTCGCAAGGGTGTCGTTGAGTGCCATGTTAGCTGTATTTTTTAAATCCTATTTTTTGAGCATTTTCCCTAAAACATTGCCTGCACAAAGTCAGTCCATACTTTCCCACATGCGCCCCCTTTCTTTTGCAGAGTTTGCATTGCTGGGGTGTCATCCCGAATTTGACTCGCTTGGGCTCATTGTGCTTGAGGTATTTTTTTAGCTTTGCGGGTTTTTCGATAAGCTGCTTGAACTCTTTGGTGAAATCTTTTGCAGTCATGTTACTCCGCTGCGACCTCCACATTGAATTTCTTTTTCATGAATTCAATTGCCTCTTCTTTGGTGATGGAATGAGATTTAGAGACAAAGGATTTTTTTTGTTTCCTTTTCTTTACCCTGAATCCCCGCCTTTCCAGCGTGACCGCCACCTCAAACCCGATAATTCCTATTTCTGGATCATACTTCTGCGCAGGAATATCAATATACTCTTTTATCCCAAATGAAAAATTGCCAGAGCGGTCAAATTTATGAATGGGCAGCTTGTTGTCAACCCCTTTTAATAAACTTCCCAGCAGTTCTTCTGCCCCTTTCTTTCGTATCGTGACCTTTGATCCAATCTCAAGTCCGGGTCTCAATTTCCAGCCCGGAATCCTTTTTTGGGTAATTGTTTTGACCGGCTTTCTGCCTGAAATTTTCTCAAGGAGCTTGAACGCTTTTTCGAGAGCCTCTCCCGGCCCGCCTGTTCCAATATTCAATGTTACCTTCTCCAGTCTGATTTCTTTCATGGGGTTCATTCGCGATCACCTAATGAAATTGCGCTTTCCTTCTCGCCAACAGCATACGCATATTTCTTGGCAGTGCTGTATTGGACATTGTCCTTTTTAAAAATGATGATATCCTCGCTTTTTTCTGATTTCATGATATTCTCAATAACACCCTGTTTTCCCCGATGTTTTCCATCAACGACGAAGAT
>CAZTDJ010000041.1:2222-6885 GCA_964612835.1 Candidatus Woesearchaeota archaeon | reverse complement strand
GCAGAGATTCTGTGGTATGCCTCCCTCAATGGAGATATAAAAGGAAAGATTGTTGCTGATTTGGGTTGTGGCAATGGGATATTCGGGATTGGCGCATTGCTTCTGGGAGCAAAAAAGGTATATTTTCTTGATATTGATGGGAAAGCAATTGAAGTAACAAGAAAAAATGTAGAAAGAGTTGAAGAAAAACTTTCAAAAAATTTTTCTTGCTCATTTTTATGCCGGCCCATATCTCAATTCTCAAAAAAAGTGGATATCGTGCTTCAAAATCCCCCTTTTGGGGTTAAAACGCCTCATGCAGATAGGGAATTCCTTCTCCAAGCATTCAAAGTTGCAAAAAAAGTATATTCCCTCCATAAAAGAGAGTCTGCTTCATTTTTAGATAAACTCGCAAAAGACCACCAGAGGCACGCTTCATTTTTAAAAAGAATATCTTTTCCATTAAAAAAAACACATCTTTTCCACAAGAAAAAAACGTATCCTGTTGATGTGGGGTTATGGTTATTTGAAGAGAATCCCTCATGAGTATGCCGGAAAGGAGAAAACAGAAAGGTTTAAAAAGAAATATAAAACATAAGTCATCATGGCTATTACCGTGAAGGAAAATACCAAAGATTCTCTGAAGATTGAAATCCTTGATGGAGATCAGACCTTAGCAAATGCCTTGAAGGAAGAAATGTGGAACGATAAAGGGGTAAAAATTTCTGGATATGGTGTCAAACATTCTCTTGCAGATAACCCTGTTTTGGTTGTTAAGGGGAAGGAACCAAAAAAAATTCTCCTCAATGCAGTAAAAAGATGCACCAATAATAATAAAGAATTTCTTTCTGAATTTAAGAAAGCCCTTAAGCAGTAACATCCACTTCTGCTGACGTGTGAAGTTTCCATTTTAGAAACATTAAAAAACATGAAAA
The DNA here is from genome assembly GCA_964612835.1 of Candidatus Woesearchaeota archaeon. Classification (GTDB taxonomy): domain Archaea; phylum Nanobdellota; class Nanobdellia; order SCGC-AAA011-G17; family JAGVXY01; genus CAZTDJ01. Next base: position 5,971 of record CAZTDJ010000041.1, on the reverse strand, counting down.
GCCAGGGACTTATTATGCACATTCATCGAGAATTTAAAAACTCGGATTTTCTTTAATATGGGGGATAAAAAGCAATGAAGAAAGGAAAAAAAATTCTCCAAACTCAAGCGAAAAAAAATGAGTGGGGGAGAAAAGGCGTACAGCCAGTGTTAAAAAAGATTTGGAATTTTATCTGGTACGAGGAAAGCCTCCTGTCGTGGATCGTTAACATCATCCTCGCGTTTATTCTTGTGAAGTTCATTATCTATCCCAGTTTAGGATTGATCCTGGGTACTCAATTCCCCGTCGTCGCAGTTGTTTCTACAAGCATGGAGCACGGGATGAATTTTGAGGAGTGGTGGAGGATCCATCAGGGAAGATACCGCGATTGGGAAATGCAGGAATCCGATTTCGAAAGTTTTAAAAATGGGTTCAATAAGGGAGATATCATGGTTTTGGTTGGGAAACGTCCAAAAAAATTAAAAATCGGCGATGTTATCGTCTATTCTACGCAAGAACGGGAAAAAAATCCCATCATCCACCGCATTGTTGAAACAAAGCAGGAAAACGAGTCCTATTTTTTCCAGACAAAGGGGGATAATAACAATGGGCAACTTTCTTTTGAGAAGAGGATAGGGGAAGAGCAGATTATTGGAAAGGCTGTTGTGAGAATTCCGTATCTTGGATGGGTGAAGATTATCTTTACAGAGATGGTTAAGGGGGTTCAAAATGCTGTTTTGTAAAAAATGTGGGAATATCATGGTTCCAAATGAAAAGAAGAAGCAGTTGAACTGCAGAGTATGCGGGACAAAGGAGAAGATTTCCAGGAATGTTGTCCTCAAAGAGAAAGTCGCGCCAAAAGAACGCATTGAGGTAGTTGAAGAGACAAGCATCAAGACTCTGCCAAAAGTTGACGAAGAATGCCCAAAATGCAAGCATGAGGGGGCGTATTTCTGGACAGTCCAGACACGAGCGAGTGATGAGCCAGAGACACGATTCTTTGAATGTGTGAAATGCCACCACCGGTGGAGAAAATACGACTAACAGATAGATTCTTATATCTCTTTTACATATTCTTTTTGATGAACAAAAAAGGCTGGACTCATTTTTCGAGAAGAAGTTTGTACTCATTCTTCTTTGGCATTATTGCTTCTGCAGTGGGCATTCTGCCTTTTTTGAAAATGTATGGGCAGCTTCCCATTCCTTTTTGGGATACGCCTCTCCCCGCGGAAATTCTTTTGGTGTTTGGCTCAACCCTTATTTTGATGGATTCTTTTCGAAGAAGAACCGAGCCATCCAATAAAATTTCCATTCTTATAGGAATCTTGATCGCTCTTGTCGGCTTGTTGCCCCTGCTTTTAAGATTTAATCTTTTGAAGTCCCTTCCCTTTGTCATTGAGCTTATTATTCCTCCTCTTTACATTTACGCTCTTTTGGCTTTCTTTGGAGTATACCTTCTTTTTGAAGCAGTGGTCATGCGAGACTAAGTATTTCCGCTTCGCGCTCCACAAAATTTATAAAGTTGAGGAAGCGAAGTATTCAACATGAAATTAGTGATCGCGGAGCCGCATCTTTTGAAGGAAAGCATCAGCATCATCTCGGAGTTAGTGACAGAAGTTACGCTGCAAGTCACTCCCGAAGGAATTGAATTGAAAGCGATGGACCCCGCAAACGTCGCGATGGTTCTTTTTTCATTATCGAAATCAGCTTTTGTCGAATACATGGTCAAAGAAAAAATAAATCTTGCCATGAATCTTGAGCAGCTGAAGCAGGTTTTGAGAAGAGCGAAGCCCCATGACGCTGTTACTCTTGAGCTGAACGATGAAAACAAACTGCAGCTTACGATGGTAGGTGATACACTCAAGAAGTTCCATCTCGCCCTCCTTGATTTAGAGGAGCGCAACCAGAAAACTCCTAATTTAAAATTTCCCCTTTCCATCACCATGCCGACCCAAATCCTGAATGATGCCCTTGAGGATATAGGGGTTGTCTCAGAAACCGTCACGTTTTTAGGGGAGTCAGAAAAATTTGATATTCAAGCGCGATCCAATGTGAATGCGGCTCTTGTCGAGATCAAGAAAAGCAGCGATGTGATCATTCTGATGAAGGAGGGGAACGCATGGAAGTCTCGATATTCCTTGGAGTACCTCATGAAGATGATCAAGGCCTCAAAATTAGCGGAGAAAGTTACAATTTCATTTAGCACGGATTACCCCCTAAAGATGGATTATGAAGTTTCTGGAAAGATGCAGATGTCTTTTATTCTTGCACCTCGAATTGAAAATGATTGAAAACCAAATCAAGACGGTTGCGTTGCTGGGATTGCTCACGGGATTGCTTGTATGGGCAGGGAACGTGCTGGGAGGATACCAAGGATTGCTTATTGGGGTCGCGTTCGCGCTCGTGATGAATATCGCGTCCTTTTGGTTTTCTGACAGAATTGTATTGATGATGTATCGGGCAAAAGAGGCTCCCAAGGCAGCCTATAGTCAGCTTCACCATATTGTAGAAGATGTAGCGCGCGCAGCCGGGTTGCCCAAACCCAAGGTGTATATTATTCCCACAATGCAGAGCAATGCGTTTGCCACGGGCAGAAACAAGAAACATGCGGTCGTTGCAGTTACTCAAGGGATTATGAAATTGCTTTCTCCTGGGGAATTGAAAGGGGTCATTGCCCACGAGATTTCCCATGTGAAGAATCGCGATGTGTTGGTAGGCACGATTGCCGCAGTTCTCGCAGGGGTTATTTCCTATGTTGCAATAGTGGTGCGATGGGGGGCGATTTTTGGAGGGATGGGGGGGAGAGGGGGAAGGAATCATAACCTTCTTGAGCTGCTGCTTATCGCTATTCTTGCACCCATTCTCGCGATGATTATCCGCTTGGCTATTTCACGGTCGCGGGAGTACCTTGCTGATGAACGGGGAGCGCGGATTATTAAAAATCCGCAGGGGCTGGCAAGCGCGTTGCAAAAAATGGAGAATTCCGCAAAACATACCCCCATAGGATTTGGAAGTGAAATGACCTCTCACCTTTTTATTGTAAATCCCTTTCGCACGAAAAATATCATGAAGCTTTTCAGCACTCATCCCGCGACTGAAGAAAGAATCAAGCGATTGAAAGCGCTAAAATTTTAGTGTCCGACAGGGCATTTTTTGTTTCCATACTCGCAAAAGACGCAGCAGCCATTTTTCGCTTGTATGGTTTTGCTGCATGCGGCGCAGATATATACAGGAATGCATACTCCCTTGGGGATTTTTGCGCTTTGTTTATTTCCGCATTGCGGGCATGTTAAAATTCCCGTTTCCATTGTTGAAAAGAAAGCTTATAAAAATTTAAAGGTTGTCATTCGAATATGAGCGATACGGTGTCCCCATCATGGATGGTATAGGAGCGGAAAAGGGAACTTTCTTCCCCATTTAGCAACATCTTCCATTTTCCCGCAACACCCCCGCATGTATCTCCATTTGATTTTCCCATAAATTCTGTTTCAGAGAAATCCAAACCCAGGACATCCATGAATTCTCCCAGAGTTAGATCGGTGGTTTGAGTTATCGTGCCCTCAACATGAATAATATTATCATCATGGGTGTGAAGGAGCGATGTACCCAGATGATGTTGTCCTGGAGGGATTCTTGGCAGATCTCTGTTTTCTCCACACATTTGTATGTCCAGTTTGACATGCCAATGAACAGTTTGGGGAGGGCTGCACCCCATGACAAGGACGCCCAAAAAAATGATACAAAAAACAATACAAAAGGAGAATTTTATT
>CAZTDJ010000041.1:0-2212 GCA_964612835.1 Candidatus Woesearchaeota archaeon | reverse complement strand
AATGGAAAAAATGAAGATTCTATTTAAATCTTTTGAAGAGTATGCCTGTGGGGTAAACAGAAGAAAAAAAGGCATAAAAAGATCCATCTTCATTAAAGAAGGCTTTTAAAATCTCCAAATCTTTTTAATAGCCATGAAGAAACCATCATTTGTGGGAGAAGCAGTAGCAGTTATTGCCGTACTCAATTTTCTCTACTGGGCATCTGCAAATACCCCTGGTGGACAATGATTATCTGGATTGTTTTTGGAGTTATATTCATTATGGACTGGATGTTTGATGGAATTTCTGACAAGGGAATTTGCAAAAAATGTTTTTAGAATTTTCTAAGAATAACCCAAGATGAAAAATGGGGGTTGTAATAATCAAGTTTAAATAATTTAAAGATCAAAGAGATTGTATGGAAGATGCACGAACAAGAATTCCTCAAATACTTTCTCTCTTAAAAAAAGAATATCCGCGCGCGCAGTGTGCACTTCATTTTCGAAATCCTTTGGAAATGCTGATTTCAACCATACTCTCCGCGCAATGCACAGACAAGAGAGTGAACCAAGTTACCCATCTCTTATTCAAAAAATATCGCAGTGTATGCGATTACGCACATGCCGATCCAAAGGAATTTGAGCAAGATATCCGATCTACGGGGTTTTATAGAAATAAAGCGAAAAATATCATGGGTGCGTGCAAGATACTTGTTGAGAGATATAGCGGCAAAGTTCCTCGAACGATGGGACAGCTCTTGGAATTACCAGGCGTCGCGCGAAAGACAGCGAATATTGTTCTCTCCAACTCCTATGGGGTTATTGCAGGTATTCCTGTGGACACCCATATGCGCAGAGTCAACTATCGACTGGGACTTACAAAAAATACTGATCCCAACAAGATTGAAAAAGACCTTATGAATCTTCTTCCCCAAAAAGAGTGGTTTGAATATAGTTCTATAATTATTGAGCATGGGAGGAAAATCTGCAAAGCCCCCACTCCTTTCTGCAGCAAATGCCCCTTGGAAAAGATTTGTCCAAAAAAAGGAGTTATAAAACACCGTTGACAAAAGATATTTAAACGCCCCCCTTGATGTATTTAAAAATGCCGAAAATTACGTTTATAAAGGAGAATGTAACTTTTGAAGTTCCCGCAGGAACAAAATTTATTGATGCAGTCAGCAAGGCGCATGCGAATGTCATCTTTGGGTGCGAGGATGGAATCTGCGGCAGTTGCTTATTAACGATTGTAAAGGGGATGGAAAATCTTTCCGGGATTACTGAGCAGGAAAAACAAACTCTTGAAATGTTTTGCGCAGAAAAGAATCAAAGATTAGGATGCCAGCTCATTATTCTCGGAGATGTTGTCATTGAAACCGTTTAACATGAAAATAAAAACTCTTTTTTGGATTCTTTTTGCCGTTATCTTTCTCTTTAGTTTTCCTTCTGTTTTTGCTTTGCAGATTCCTCTGAGTTTACAAAAGGTGGTTGATTATGCAACTCAGCAAGCCCAATCATTGTCTCTTTTGATAGCATTTGTGGGGGGAGTGCTTAGCATCCTTTCACCCTGCATTCTTCCAATCTTGCCAGCATTTTTCGCATACACCTTCAAAGAGAAAAAGCAGATTACTAAAATGACAACAGTTTTCTTTTTTGGAATGGCGACGGTTTTTACATTGATGGGGATGACTGCCGCATTTATCGGAAAGTTCCTTGAATCGTACCGTGGACAATTTACTTTTATTTTTGGTTTTTTAATTATTTTCTTTGGGATTTTAACCTTCTTTAAAAAAGGTTTTGGCCTTTCCTCCGCCCTCATTAAAGCAAAGCCACGCAGTGATATGTTAGGAACATTTCTCTTCGGAGTTTTCTTTGCGTTTGGCTTTACTCCCTGCATTGGGACTATTCTTACCTCTATCCTCTTCCTTGCGGCAACTATCAATAATTATCTTTACTCAGGATTGCTGCTTTTTGCGTATGCCCTCGGGATTGTTCTCCCTCTTTTTGTCATCGCATTCTTTTATGATAAATACAACCTTGCTGAAAATCGATGGGTCAAGGGAAAAGATGTTTCCCTCACTTTTTTTGGGAAAAAAATATATACGCACACAAGCAATATGATTGCGGGCGCACTCTTTGTTATAATGGGGGCAATTTTTATTTTGTTCAGGAGTACCTCCTTATTTAATGTCCTTGACCCATTTAAAACAAAGCAGTATTTCTATAATCTCCA
>CAZTDJ010000040.1:4567-7039 GCA_964612835.1 Candidatus Woesearchaeota archaeon | reverse complement strand
ATCTGGAAGGATTCCATTTCAAAGCTAAAATCCAAATTCAAAAGATTTAGGACAGGGCCCAAAAACACAAAATATTTATAAACTTCCCGCCCTTTTTCTCTTTTATGAAAAGAGGTGCATGGAGGTTCTTTGTAGCTTTTACTCTCTTGATAATTCTCTCTTTGCCGATTGTCCTTGCTGAAGAAACCGTTACTCAAGAAACAACAAAGGCGGGCAAGCATGACCATTCAAAATTCTTTATTAGGAGGTTTGATGCTGTTTCCGCAAAACCTTATTCTGTTGAGGAGTGCGTTGATTTTGTCCCAAAAGGCTCATATGTGTATGCGACATGCGATGCAGAAGTAGGGAAACATACTCACCAGGTTCTCTACAATGGAAGATGGTATACCACAAGCCCGGCCGGCAGCCACAATCACGAAAAATTCTTTAGAAGCGTCGTGACTACCCAAGTAGGATCAGGGGGGCAGACTGGTCTTGTAGGAATTAGCTGTGTTGATCAGCTTCACAGCGGAGAAACCAATTATGGTACGTGCGATACTGACAAGCACACCCACTTTATTGTTGTTGATGGACAGAAGTATTATACCAATCCTGCTCCGCTTTATACCCATAATAACTTTTACACTCTTGGAGAGAGCAAAGGATGCATCTTTGGGGTAAGCAGCGGCCAAGAAACCTATGGGAGCTGCGATAAACAGGGAGAACATACCCACACGGTCACTCTGCCTGCACCAAAAAAAGAAGTGGCGCCCCCTTCAGAGCAGCCTCCTGCTGAAGATAATGAAATTGTTGGGGAAGAGCCGCAGCAAGAAGAGGAAGCGGTTCCAGCCCCTGTTGAAAAAAAATCGGTTCCTAGCGTGAGGCTCATTTCAGAATTAGTGGTAGTATTTGTTCTTGGAGTAGTTATTGGCGCATTAATTTTCCTAAGAAAAAAACGCTAAGTCGACAAAGTATATAAATCAAAAAAATCGTAATTCTTGGAACTATGGAAGAAGTCCACTGGGCAGACAGAATTGCAAAGAGAGTTATAGATTCAAAAGGGGAAAAGAATCAATATACCTGCGCCGCGGGGATAACGCCCTCTGGCACTGTCCATATTGGAAATTTTAGGGAAGTGATGACTGTAGCAACAGTTTCTCGGGCACTCCAAGATATGGGGAAGAAGGTGCGATTCATTTATTCGTGGGATGATTATGATCGACTGCGAAAAATACCAAAAAATATCCCAAATGGAAAAATCCTAGAACCGTATATGGGCAAACCTGTCCGGGAAAGTCCTGACCCTTTTGACTGCCACCCTTCCTATGCCGAGCATTTTGAAAAAGCATTTGAAGAAAAACTAAAGGATGTAGGTATCAAACCAGAATTTCTTTGCCAGTATGAGAAATATAAAAAATGCGCCTATGCTGAAGAAATCAAAATGGTCATGGGGAACAAGGACGCGATCCGGCAGATTCTTGACAAATATCGAGAAGAGCCGCTTAAACAAAACTGGTATCCCCTCAGCGTCTACTGCCATCAATGCGGAACAGACAATACCTCAGTTGCTGAGTATGATGGAGAGTACACGGTCACGTACCATTGCGGCTGCGGCTATCAGGGAAACACCAATTTCAAGAAAGAAGGGAATGTGAAACTCCCCTGGAGAGTAGACTGGCCCATGCGTTGGAACTATGAAAAAGTGGACTTTGAACCGGGTGGGAAAGAGCACTCAACCGAGGGAGGGTCACGAACAACAGCGTCCCAAATTTTTACCGCGCTTTACAAAAAAGAACCGCCTGTCTATCAGATGTATGATTTTATCATTCTTAAAGGAAAAGGGGGGAAAATGTCAAGTTCGGTAGGAGAAGTTATCACGCTCAAAGACTGCCTTGAAATTTATGAGCCCGAGATTCTTCGATGGCTTTTTGTCGGGACAAGACCCAACGCGGAATTTGCAATCAGCTTGGACCTTGACGTCTTTCAAATTTACGAGCAGTATGACACCGTTGAACGCATCTACTTTGGAAAAGAAAATGAAAAAAATAAGAAAAAGCTGGAAAAGCTCAAACGGGAATATGAACTGTCCCAGCTTACCATCTCTTCGCACCTCCCCCCTCAACCTTCTTTCAGGCATCTTACCACCCTCATCCAAACATGCGGGGATGTTGATGCAGTCATCAAAAAAGGAGAGTTTACCCATAATATGGAAAAAGTCAGGCGTCGCGTTGTGTGCGCAAAAAATTGGATTGAAAAATATGCTCCTGAAGAGATGCGATTCACATTAAACCGCAATCTGAACATGGCAACTGTAGACATCACAAAAAAAGAAGTTGCTGTATTAAAAGGGGTTGCGCACGTCTTGCAAAAAGAAACCTCTCTTTCAGAAGAGGACCTCTCCAAAAGAATGTATGATCTGTGCGTACAGCACGATATCCCCCCTAAGCAATTCTTTGAAGCGGCATACAAAGTGCTGATCGATAAAACAAAAGG
>CAZTDJ010000040.1:491-4557 GCA_964612835.1 Candidatus Woesearchaeota archaeon | reverse complement strand
TTTCCTCCTCATGTTCAAAGAGGAAGCCATCGCAATTATAAAAAAATTAGAGCAATTCTAAATCGCTGACAATTCTCCAAATTTGTGTTCTGATGAATGAGGGAGTATTTTGATCTTCTGACACATCTTCTAACTCCCTTATGGACTTATTAATCTTCACAGAAAGATCGGGTCCTTCCTGCGAAAGCGCGCAAATAGCGCCATCAATCCGCGACCGGACATTTTTAGGGGTAAGGGAGTCTTCTTTGATATCATTCAGAACAGAAAGAATTTCAAGGATTTTTTCATCATACATGTTCCTTCCCCTCCTTTTTTTTCAGTTCCTTCATCAGGTTTTCTTGCAACGCGTCAAGCTTTTCCTTTATCTTTTCCTCCTGCTTCTCAAGGGTCTTCACTCTCAAAGAAAGAACCTCATGCTTGGATTCAAGATCTTTAGAGAGCTCATCCTTTTCAGAAAGAACCATAATATTCCCGACCATCTTGTACGCTTTGCCATCCTTTGGCAATCTTTCAAGCTCTTTCTTCGCATTCTCAATCTCAATCAATCTGTTGTGGAATTGCTGGCGCTGATTCGAAAAAACTTGAAGCTGCTGCTCGAGCTTTTGAAGCTCCGCGATTCGTTCCTTTGTTTCTGGGGCAATTTCCATCTCTTATTCTGCCTTTACTTTTGTGATGATGTTGCGAACCTTAAAAAATATTCTACTGCCGCAATAGGGACATCTCACTTTTTTCCCCAGCATCCCTTTCTCGATTTCCTTTTGACAATCAAAACATTTATAGTTTGCCATTTACGCCTCGTATGCCCTCCCTGTAAAAACATTTTTGCATTTTCTGCATTCCCACACCCCTCGAAATTGCCTCCTCACGCGAAGGGCGTTGCAATACGGACATTTCTGCCACTTCTTTAACTTTGCCTCGACAATCTCTGCCTTTGCCCGAAGCCTCTTTCCATACCTTGCCCCAAATCGTTTCGTGCTTTTTAAAACGCTTTTTGCCATTTATTTTCCCTTCTTGAATTCTTTTCCTTTTTCAGCTTTTGTTTCTTTTGCCGCTTCTTTCCCTTTCTCTACCTTGGATTTTTCTCCCTTCTCCTCAGCTTTCTCCGCTCCCTCTTTCTCTCCTTCAACTTTTTCAGTGACAACTTCCTCTTTCTTCTCCTCTTCTTTAACACCTAAAATTTCCTTCTCCATCTCTTCGCGCGCCTTCAATTCTGCCTCAAGTCTCTTCTTTACTTCCTCAAGCTGCTGCTTTAATTGCTGCTTCTTTTCTTCGCTTGTTTCTGTTTTCTCCTTCTTAATAAAATCATCATACTCGCCCGCATCAATTTTTTGATTAAGCTCTTTTGATCCAACCCCTTCAATCAGCAACCCCATACTATTACAAGAACCAGCAATAGACTTTACTGCCGCCCTTAAATCTTTTACCAGCATAGAATCATATTTCATTTTCGCGACCTTGATAACTTGTTCAATGGCAATATTCCCCACCTTGTCCACATTGGGTTTTCCAGAACCTTTCTCAATTCCAAGCTCCTTTTGCAGGAGTTGCGAAACAGGGGGGGTTCCAACCTCTATCTCAAATTCTTTGGTGTCCACATCGACAATGACTTTAACAGGAACTTTCATCCCCGCAAATGCGGAGGTCTTTTTGTTAATCTCGGTGATCACTTGGCCGATATTCACCCGCATCGGACCGAGCGTGCTTCCTAAAGGGGGACCTGCAGAAGCCTTGCCTCCATCTACTAATGCTTCAACAACTTCTTTTGCCATGGTGAAAAATCTTATATCTGCATTTATATAACGCTTTAAAAAACTTTCGAAGGGGATTTTCAAAACAAGGAAGAAAAAGATTTTCGAAAGAGAGATACAAAGTTTTATAAAGGGGGGTTTCCTCATGGTTGCTTATACCAAGAAATAACAGGGGAGCTTTGCAAAAAACTTTCTTTGTTATATTTTTGGATATAAATTGAAGGAGAAAAAGTGAGAGACATGAATCAAGGTGGATTCCGAAGAAGTTTCGGACCACGGGAAATGCATAAAGCAACTTGCGCAGCATGCGGAAACGAATGTGAAGTACCATTTAAACCTCGCGAAGGAAGCGATGTGTACTGCAAGGAATGCTACAGAAACAAAAAAAGCCAAGAAAGCGTATAATTCTTTAGCAGAAGAATTAGAGTAGCTATTTTTTTATTTTTTACTTTTTATATTATTTTTATAACATCTTTGATTTCCCCATCTATTAAAAAATTAAAACTCTGAATATTTTTAAAAGAAAAACCTTTTAAAGAAAGATTTGTCCTCTATGCTGTGCCAAGGTCGCATAGCCTGGATTCTTTAGGAAGGCTAAAGAAGGGCAACCATTGCGGTGATACTCAAAAAGTACCGTACGATTGCTAATCCACTGTCCTTCTGGACACGGGGGTTCGAATCCCCCCCTTGGCGCTTTGTTCTTTTATGCAGAATAGGGCTTAGACACACTTTAATCCGCTAACGAAAGATTTATATAGTTTTAACTACTAATAGATAGTTATGGAAATGATACTTGAGAATCCGTGTGGAATGGGTTCGAGTTTAGAAAAAGTGCTTACAACCTCCATTGCGACTTGTTCAGAAACTGCATTCAATGCAATCTCAAAACAAGACTATAACAGCCTTCTGATAACTCTCAATAACATAAAAGGCCTTCTTGCAGACATTTCAAGGGTAAAAGAAAATGCAAGGAATACAGAAACAAATGGGGGTATTTTTTACCTCCTTAATAATGGGGTTGTTGACATGGTTATTACAAAAAAGGAAGATTATCTTGTTGCAGAAAGATTTATCAAACCTCTTGAAGACCAACTCATTTTATATGAAGAAGAACTAACAAAGATAAAAGAAAAGGCAAAAGATATCAAAATTAGAGTTCTTGCAAAGGCGCATTCCAATCGCGTAAATTTTTATGCACAAGGAAGAGTTTACAAAACAGAATTTGAAACTGATCCTTTTGATAAAAGGATTCTCTGCTATCTCAAGGAGTCAAGGATAAAAAATGAGGGGGATGAAAAAGAGCAGGTAAATCATGTTGCCATTCTATTCAAAGAAAATCTTTCTCTTGAAGGGACCATCTTGCCTTTCGCAATTGAAAAGTATAAATCAGTGCTCTAAAACCAATGCATCTCTTTAACCATCTCTGCCAGGATATTCACTGCTTCCTCTAACTGAGAGATATCTTTTGCAAATGAAATCCTGAGATAACCTTCTGCCCCGAATTCAACACCAGGAATGGTAACCACTCCGTTTTCAAGAAGGGTTTCTGCAAATGCAGTTGAGTCCCAAAGGATTTTTCCATGGTAGTTCTTTCCCAAATGATTTTGAATATTCACGAAAAGGTAGAAAGCACCATCGGGTTTTAAAAAGGGGAGTGAGGGAACTTTAGCAACGAGAGCGGCGCAAAGAAAATCTCTTCTTTTCTTGAAACAAGAAGTTCTTTTTTTTACTTCATCTTTAGGGGAGCATAGAGCACCCATGCTTGCCTTTTGGGAAATTGTAGAGGGAGAAGAGGTTGTGTTGCTGGTAACAAGATTAATCTTATCAACAAGCTCTTTTTTTCCCAATGCATATCCTATCCTCCATCCTTCCATCGCGTAGTTTTTCGACATGCCAGAAAGAACGATTGTTTTTTCTCTCATTTCGGGGAAGGAGGCCATGCTCACATGATTCTTCCCAAATGTAATCCTGCTGTAGATTTCATCAGACAAAATGTAGACATCCTCCTTTTCCAAAAATCGGGCAATTTTTTTTAACTCCTTTTTTGTGTACATCACTCCGGTAGGATTATTCGGTGAATTTAGAATAAGAAGTTTCGTTTTACGAGAAAAGCATTCCTCAAGGCTTTTTGGGGTAATTTTAAAATGATCTTCTATGGTTGTTTTCAGTATCCGTGGAGTAAGATTTGCAATTTTTGCTTGTTCAATATAACTCAGCCAGTACGGGGAAGGAACAATAATCTCCTCCCCCGGATTGACGACGCATCGGATCAAAAAATATATAATAATATTCCCCGTTGACACGAAGCATTAATCCTT
>CAZTDJ010000040.1:0-481 GCA_964612835.1 Candidatus Woesearchaeota archaeon | reverse complement strand
GTGTTTTGAACCGCTACTTACTGTCACTTCATTTTTCTGATAAGAAATTCCTATCATCTCTTTTATCTCGTCACAGATGGCTTCTTTTAATTGTGGAATTCCGGAGGGGGAAGTATACTTCACAAATTTTTCCTGGATTGCCGCAATTCCTTGCTCGCGTGCTCTTTCCGGAGTTTCAAAATCTGTTTCTCCAATCCCTAAATCAATAATCTTTTTTCCTGATTTCTTGAGCTGCTCAGCCCTCTCTTTTAAAAGAAAGGTTTTTGACGGCAGTATATTCTCCAATCTTTGAGAGCCATCCATTCTCCACGGGGAGGGGGTGCTGTTTAAAAATCTTTGGAGATTCTGTTCTTCCGTGCAACCTTCCTTTAGAAAATTTTTTATATCTTGATTTACTAAAATATGCATGGAAAAACCGAGTTTTACATGGGATGAATGCGAGCAGTTATCTGAAAAACTCTTTAAAAAAATTAATTTTCCT
>CAZTDJ010000039.1:5163-7304 GCA_964612835.1 Candidatus Woesearchaeota archaeon | reverse complement strand
AGATCTCTGGGTTGTGCGCGGTCTTTGCCATATCATGAATCCCTTTCCCAAGCGTCTGATGAACCTGAAGCGTATAAGAAGAAAGGGTCGAGATCGCTGTATGGAGAAGAGCGACAGCCTGCTGCTGGTCATCCATCGCGGTGTAAATCTTTTTTGTCCTCCCAATATGGTTCTCAATGCGCTTTGCTTTTGACGATATTTTCTCACAGGTGTACATGGAAACTCTCAGCAAGCTTTCCATCAGGACTAAAAACTCCCGCTCCTGGCCAAGGTCAACCGCGGCATCATTTGCCAGCTTATAGCCGTGCATGTCCTCCTCTATCCCCCTTCTTAAATCTTTTATCCCCTCTTCCAGCACAAAATATCGCTTGTCTGTCCTTTTTACTTCTTTCAGCGCATTCTGCGCCTCCTGCACCAATGCCCCCCTGTTGGAAATATTGGCCTTCTTTTTCTGCCTCGCCTCAAGGCTTTCTGCAAATTTGCAAGAAACAAGCTTGGAATATTTAACCAACGATGAAAGCTCCCTTCGGGATTCAAAATTAATGTTGATCAAAATTGCGTTGAGGCTCGCGATATTGGTCAGCTGCATATCAAAAAGTTCCTCAATCCGTGGCTGCTTGAAAAGCAAGAGTTTGTGAGCAAGAAATGTGGACAACGCGTTTGCGTCCTGTTTGGGTAATGCCCTTTCAATTTTCTTCTGGATAACTCCCATGTCCTTCACCCTGTTCTTCAGCTCACCATAGACATCTTGAATAGCGACAGGTCTAAACTCCAAACTTGCAATCTCCATCAACGTCAGGATATTATTTTGCTCCTCATACCCTGTTTCTTGCTGGATCTTCTGGACAATATCATCAATCATTTTTCTCTTTCCCTTCCCCGAACCAGCCAAACTTTTCGTTGAGATATATAAAATAATCAACAGTCTCATCAAGGTAGTGTATTGTTTTTTCAACAACCCCTGTATCCTTGTTGGGGTCTTTCTCAAGAGCGGATTGCGTAACAGGCACCCATTCGTTTTCTTTTCCTATATATACTTCCAGATTCCCCTTTTCATTCACAAGGTATCTTTTTTCCAGCACAAACGGCTCTGGATAGAATCCCTCTTCCACCTTCTTTTCCCGATAGTGGTAGGGATAGAAAAATTTGTCCAATACATTGTAGTGGTCTCCTGCAACGAGCGTGGCAACTAAACCTCCTGCAATAAAAAATAATTTTAATGTTCCCATGTCCTACAAGAAGCGGCAATTTTTCTTATATTTTGCGCCCCACACATGCAAACGTTTTCAAAAAAACCAGAAGGAATGACAAAAATAAAAAAGTATTTTTGGTAAAAATAAAAAAAATGAAAAAAGTTTCTAAGGAACTGAAGAAAAAATCTCCAATTTCTCGGGATTGCTCATGAACGCTTCCCGTTTGATGTCCTCAATCAAGAAGTACACCTGCGCTTTCGCCCCGAATTTGTCCTCCAGCACCTCAATGAACTGCTCAACATCCTTAATCTGTTTGAACACCACCTCGATGATGAAGTCAACGCCGTTGTTAACCTTAAAGATGGAATTGACATTGCGGTGAACCTGCAGATAAGACTTCAGGGATTCCCGCGTCTCCTTCTTTCCTTTCAGCAGCAGCGCGGCCCTCGTATTAAACCCCAATTCCTCAAAATCGAGGATTGTTGTATGCCTCTGGATAAGCTTGGTTTTTTCATGCTGCCTCATCCTCTCAAAAATAGTCGAGATGGGGATGTCGATCTGCCTGCTCATTTTTGTCAATGTTTCCCTTGCGTTTTGCCTCAGGCTCGAGAGCACCAAAATATCTTTCTTATCAAATCTTTCCATTGTTGATAGCCTCCTTTTTTAAGGATGCACGAATCGCAGGTATATTTATTTTCACTCTATACCTCCTAGAACCCCTATGCTTTTCCTAGAAAGGTTTATAAGAATTCCTCCATTTTTCTGATTATGGTTGTCGCGGAGACATTGATTTTTTCAACGGATATCAGGAAAAAAGGGACATTCAGGCTGAAGGATGTGGTGAAAAGCGTCCAGGTTTTTTTTAATGAGTTCAAGTATAACGCGACAAATAGCTACGGCGAGGGAGCGGGAACCCTTGGAAAAAAGCATGAAATAAAAAAAAAAAAA
>CAZTDJ010000039.1:0-5153 GCA_964612835.1 Candidatus Woesearchaeota archaeon | reverse complement strand
TGACTATTTTAAATGCAGCGTCAAGATTTTTCTTCTCGCAAATGATGTACGGGAAGCGGTTCTCGCAGAGAGCAATGAGAAAGTGAACATAGGGAATATTGACATCAAGGTCGAGGGGTATTTGATCACGGGAAACTACCGAAAGAAAGAGCAGTCCTTGCAGCCAAGCTTTTTTGAATTTCTTCAGAACAAGTATGCGCGATGGAGAATCACCATGAAAAGGCAGGGGCAATTGATAGGGGAAATGGAAATCCTGCAGATGAAAATAAAAAAAGCGCTGGATTTATTCCCGGCGTAAGCTAAGCCATCTGTCCCCACTAACCCCACATATATCTTTACTATTTTGGAAAGTGTTGCTCCAGGAATATTGAAAATACTTAAAGAAGAGTTAAATTATTTTGCTTTAAAACCCATTAATGTTACAAAGTATGAAAACCAAAAGTTATATAAACCCAAGTAAATATACATTAACTATGATAAACATATATAAACTAAAGTTAACAAATCTGCAACAGGAGATTGTGAGGCTTTTATTTGTAAAAGCAGGTGTAACACTAAACCAAAGGCAAATAGCAAATTTTTTAAACGTAACACAGCCGGCAGTAATGAAAGCTCTGCCTGCATTAGAAAAAGAAAACCTGATCAAAGCGTATAAAGACAAGGGAACAAAAAGGTGGTCAATACAACTAAACCGAGATCACCATAAAGTAATGCAATTAAAAAGAGCAGACAATTTAAGGCAGATATATGAATCTACGCTTGCAGATTTTCTTGAAAAAGAGTTTGCCGGAGCAACAATAATACTCTTCGGGAGTTATTCTAGGGGAGAGGATATCATCAATTCAGACATAGATATTGCAGTGATTGGCAGAAAAGATAAATCGATAGATATGGTAAATTATGAAAAATTATTGGAAAGAAAAATTAACATAAATTTTTATAACTCATTAAAGAACGTTCACAGGAATTTGAAAGAAAACATATGCAACGGTATCGTGCTTGCTGGCGGAGTTGAACTATGAAGGGGATAAAAAAATTCGAGGAGTTCGTAAGGGAAAATATTGTAAAAAAGCAGGGAATAGATAAGTCGAGAGCAGAGTTTCTTGTTAAAGAAGCTGGAAATAGCTATAACAATTTATTAGAAATGATTCAAAAAATAAAGTTAAGCGATAGTAATGCAAATACTTTTGTAAGGTCATGCTATGACATTTTGATGGAACTCATCAGAGCAAAAATGCTTCTGGAAGGGTATAATGCATCCGGCTTTGGAGCGCATGAAGCAGAAGTAGCTTATATGCGGGTTTTGGGTTTTAATGAGAAAGATGTGCAATTTGCAGATCAAATGCGATTTTTTAGGAACGGGATGCTGTATTATGGGACAATTCTTGATAAAGTATACGCTGAAAAGATTATTGAATTTACAAAGAGGATATATTCCAAATTAAAAGAAATGGTGACATCCTCTCCACCCTAAAGGGTGGAGCTTCCAGCGCCTGTTTCAGCGCGTATAGTTCCTGCTTCTTTGATCCCTCTTGCTTTCTTTAATGAAAGTATAGGCAGTATCTCTGCAGGCGTATGGGTTCGGGCCTGTCCAGCCCTACCTTGAATATTCATCACGGCGTTATGTTCCCAATTTCCCCCATAATTCCTATATACTCTTTTTGTTTATATATCATGTGGGAGTTTGTCTTTTTCGTGTGGTCTAAACGCCAAAAATACAAAAAATTCATCTGCGGACTAAAGCCGGCAGTTTTCTTTTTAAGCAGGAATAAAAAATGATTAAAATTTAAATAAAATCCTTTTATCACTGTATTTGATTTAAAAACCATTGCTCGTTATTGTGACAGAGAGCAAAACAAAAAGTTATTTAATCAATCAATCTTTTTAATTCCATGATACTAAAAAACTGTTCTTATGTTATAACACAGGATGCAAACCGGTGCTTGCTAAAAAACTGCGATATCCTGATTGAGGGCACAAGCATACAAAAGATCGGCCTGAACCTGAAAGGAAAAGAAAAAATTGACTGCAGAGGAAAACTTGTCATGCCTGGCCTCATCAACACCCACACTCACTTTCCTATGCATTCGTTGCGGGGGATGTGCGATGACAAAGAGCTCGAGGGATGGCTCAAGGAATTGCGCCCCCATGAAGCAAAACTCACGGAAAAGCGGGCAGCGCAAAATACCCTTGACGCGTGCAAAGAAGCGATTCATTTTGGCACGACGACTGTCGCGGACTTCTATCGGTTCCCTGAAGCGCGAAAAAGGGTTTTTGAAAGCGTGGGGCTCAGGGCTTTTATCGCCTCCAGCGTCGTCCAGAAAAAGGACATTCTTCAATCAAGGAATTTTGTAAAATCCTGCAAACGAGAATTAGTGAGGCCGATGGTAAGCGCGCATTCTGTCCTTGAATGCGAAAAGGAGATTTTAATGGGGGTCAGGGATTTAAGCGAAGAGTACGGGGTGATGAGGAGAATCCATGTAGGAGAAACAAGGCTTGAGAGGTATCAATCATACAAAAAAAACCTTAAACTCCCCATTGAGTTCCTTGATGAGATAGGATTTCTCTCAGAAAAATCACTTTTGGTGCATTGCATCTGGATTACAAAAGGGGAAATACGGCTGATCGCGGAAAAAAACGCGAAAGTTTCCCACAATCCTGTTTCAAACATGAAGCTTGCTTCAGGAGGGGTCATGCCTCTTCAGGAAATGATCGCGGAGGGAGTGATTGTTGGGCTGGGAACCGACAGCGTTGCTTCAAACAACAATCTTGACCTTTTTGAGGAGATGAAAGTCTGCTCTTTGCTGCACAGGCACCATTACTGGAATCCCTCTGTTGTCTCAAATCAAAAAATCCTTGATATGGCCACCCTTGACGCTGCGCAATGCCTTGGCCTGAATGACGTGGGAAGCGTTGAGGAAGGAAAAAAAGCGGATATTATCACAATTGACTTGCGCAAACCCCACCTCAAACCATTGAATGACCCTGTTTCTGATATCCTCTTTAGCGCAAATGGGAATGACGTCTGCGATGTCATGGTGAATGGGAAAATTCTGAAGGAAGAGGGGATTCTAAAAATAAAATGAGGTGGGCATTGATTAAAAATGGGGCGTATGATGGAATAACCAATATGTCCATTGACAAATCCCTGCTGGATCATGTCAAAAAAACGCATGTTCCTGTGATGAGATTTTACCAGTGGAAGCCTTCAGCTATTTCTTTGGGCCTCTATGAAAGCCCGAGGGATGTCGATGGGGATTTCTGCAGAAAAAATAATATTGATGTCGTGCGGAGGCCAACAGGAGGAAAGGCGGTATACCATGATGAAAAAGACTTTACCTACAGCGTTGCCGCCCCGATTTCCATTTTTCAGAATGATGTGAAAATGGCGTACAAAACAATCTGCGGCTGGCTGATCAATGCGCTTGATGATCTGGGGATAAAAGCCTCATTGGCGAATACCAACGACATTTTAGTTCAGGGAAAAAAGATATCCGGAAATGCGGCAAAAGTGGAAAATGGGATAGTGCTACAGCATGGAACGCTGATCTATGAACCCCACAAAAAAATGATGGCTGATATTTTTAAAGTGAATGAGGAAAAAGTGGAAAGAAAAGTGACCTCGATTTTGGAAAATAAAAAAATTAGCAGGGATGATGTGCATGCCGCGCTTCTAAAGAATTTTACCAAAGGGAAAGCATGGGGCGAAATTAAGGTTCCCCAAGAAACGAGACAGACTCTTCCATCCAAAAGCAAGTTTGTTGCTCGCGGGAATTGCTATACTGACTGGTGACAGAATACACTGCCGATTTCTTTCAGAAATCCATATGCTAACGATCTTAAAAAAATCAAATTTTAATCTCCTTCCTCTTTGACAATCTTTTCGCTAATGTTGGGTTCCAAATGTAAGCTATTTTGCCATCTTTATCACCTGCAATTTTGTTTATGCTCTCAAGATAATCAAGAATGACTACAAATGTCTGCCACATGACTTGTTTTGGTAGGTTTTTCCACAGCTCAGTTCTGTTGTATTCTCCGCTATTTTCTTCTATAATCCCCTCTACCATCATAACCGTATCTAATGTAGGAGACCTTGCAAAAAGCTTTTCTGCTTGTTTTTTTTGAATAATTTGTTGCATATAAGAATGATATATCAATTGATATATAACTCTTTTGGTCAAGAAAGAAAAACTGCCCTTTGAATGCAGAAGCTCTGTCCTAAATCTCTAAAGAAGTAAGAAAAAAGATTTAGGACAGAGCCAGAAAAATAGAAAAATTTATATATTAAAACAATTACAATTCAATTACAATGGTGATGGATACTCTCCAAATAAGGTTGGGTAGCGGACTTATTGATAGAATCGATTTGTTGGTAAAGGGAGGGGTATACTCAAATAGGTCTGATGTAATCAGGGACGCTGTGAGGAGATTTGTTTGGGAAAGGGAAGTTGGCAGCATAACATACAAGGGTAACTCCATTAAGTTAGTAAGAAAAGCCAGGGAACTGTTGTCTAAAGAAAAGATAGAACTTAATAAAATAAATAATTTATAGCAAATCTTCTGGTTTTTTAGCTTCAACATTGCATTTCTTTGATAGTTCTAAAAGTTTTTTGTCTCTTGTAATCAATATTGATCTAGATTTTCTCGCTAAAATCATGTGGATTATATCATAAAAACCTATTCCGTATTTTTCTTCTGATTCAATCTTTCTCGCTTCTTCAAATTCTTCTCGAGATAATTTTATTTTTTTAAATCTTGGCAAAGAATTGAATAATTTGCTTTTCATCTTGAATTCGTCTTCCGGCAGGATAAATTTTAACTCTTTCAATACAAATCCAGAATAGTGGAAAGTAATCTCTTCATTGTCAAATTTCTCAAAAAAATTCTTTGCTAATCTCCAATAGGGGATTCCATATATTTTATTTCCCTCTTTTTGCCAAAGATTAAGATAAATACAAGTATCGACATAAAATCGGTGTAGCATAGAGAAAAATACTCTTTTTTGCTTTAATAAATTCTTATTCAAAAAATTGGAAGGATTTTCAAATTCAAAATTTTGGATCTTCTAAATATTTTTTAAAATCATTCATAAACCTGGCAGCCTCTGCGCCATCAAGAACCCTGTGATCAAAAGCCAAACACATCCCCATCAT
>CAZTDJ010000038.1:540-7387 GCA_964612835.1 Candidatus Woesearchaeota archaeon | reverse complement strand
ATGCAAATTTCCTTTGACACAGAAAAAGAGGATGTGGAATCTCTCCAGAGCATTCTCAAAATTGTGCAAGAAACTATCGTTAAAAAAGGGGGAAGCGTGGGAATAACTCAAACGCCGCAGAGCCAACTCAGTCCGCAACAGATCGAGCAGCAAAGATTGGAACAGCAAAAACAGGAGCAGCTGAAGAAAGCCGCAAAGGAGTATACTGGGACAGGAAGGATCGTTGAATATGACAAATCTGCTGAACAAACATTAAGCGCAATATTTTCATCAGGCAAATTATCAAGGCTCAAAAAATAATTATTTCTTTAAAATCTTCGCGACAAAAAATCCTTCCGTGTCATAATCCTGCGGCCATATTCTCAAGCAGTTTTTTATTTCTTTGCGGAATGTTTCTCCTTTGTAGGATTCAGCCGCTTTTCCTTTCAAGCCAGGAATATTCAGGGGTTCAAGCACGGCATGTTCATTCTTCTCCAAAAAAGTATTGATGACGCATTCATCCTCCTCTGGCTCAAGGGTGCAGGTTGAATACACCAATGTTCCACCCTCTTTCAAAAGATTGAAGCCGTGCTGCAATAATCTCATTTGGGCCTTTGCTAATTTCATGCACATGTGGGGATTCCAAATCGCAATGGTTTTGAAACTCTTCCTGATGGTTCCTGTCCCTGAGCACGGGGCGTCGAGAAGAATTTTATCAAAGGACATATCTTTAATGCCCAAAGCGTTCATACACGTGATCACGGTATTGGCAACACCGCACCTCTGCACATTCGCGGCAAGAGGGACAACACGCGACGCTTTCAATTCATTCGCGACGATTAATCCCTGGTTCTCCATCATCGCTGCCATCTGCGACGTTTTTGATCCTGGAGCAGCGCACATATCCAAAACAAGATCCCCTTTTGCGGGATTCAGAACAACAGGAGGGATCATGGATGCTGCTTCCTGAACATAAAAATACCCCAGCGTATGCTCGAGCATGTTCCCCACATCAAACCTCAATCCCTCGATCCAGAAACCTTCGTTGCACCAGGGAATAGCCTTGAGTTTCCACAGCTTTTCATCCATTCGCCGCTTGATTTCTTCAACAGATATTTTAAGAGTATTGACCCTAATGCTTCGCGTCAGATATTTCAGGGAATATTCCTTAAACTTCTCAATATCAGTGAGAGCAGCATATTTTTCCAAAAATTCTTTTTTCCAAGGAGCGTTCATCGTATTTTTTTAAAAAAGCCAAACAAGGCCATCGCCTCCCTGTTGGTGAGCAAACCTCCCCCGACAATTTTTTTCCACAGCACTTTTTGAAGCTCTGTTCGCTTCGCATCAAAAGAAAGCGTATGCACAACAGAATACATCTCTTTCAATAACGCGTTTTTTACGTCTTTCTGAATAGGCTGGATTCTCTCCGCAATTTTCTTGCTTTGCGAGCCCTTGAATATCTCATAGAGAAGAATGGCGGCTGCATGGGAAATATTCATCGCCGGATAATCCACGGAAGTTTTGATGGTGATCATCCCGTCGCATTTTTTTATTTCCTCATTTGTCAACCCAGATCCCTCCCTCCCAAATACTACTGCAATTTTTCTTTTTGTATTTGCCAATCTTTTTACAACGTCAATATCCGCCGGAGAACGAAGAATATTATAATCAGTGTTGACTTTTGCTGATGTTGCGAAAATATAATCATACCTGGCTATTGCTACATCGAAAGACTTTACAATTTTTGCATTTTTCAAAATATCAATAGCATACTTGGAAATTCTCAATGCGTCAACATCATGAACATCGCATTTGGGATTTACAAGAAGAAGGTTCCTCTGCCCAAAGTTCTTCATCACTCTTGCCAAATGCCCGATGTTGCTTGGATTTTCCGGCTCCACAAATATAATATCCATGGCAGATAGTAAAAAGAACAGCTTTTTAAGGTTAATTGAAGTCATGTAAACATGCTTGTTGACGTTCATGCACACCTTGACAGCAAAGAACTCTTTCCAAGAATTGATGATATTCTCCAAAAATGCAGAGCATTGGGATTTCGCTCAATAATTAACAACGGGACAGATCATGAATCAAACCAGAAAACGTTAATGCTCAGCAAAAAGTACGATCTCATCATGCCCTCCCTGGGGATTTTTCCAACGGTTGCAGAAAATTTAAGCGAAAAGGAAATTGAGCAAGAGATGAGTTTCATTAAAAAATCAAAACCCTTCGCGCTGGGAGAAGTGGGACTTGACTTTTTTTGGGGAAAGAAAAAGGAGAGGCAGGCGGATGTTTTTAGGAGGATTATCGCGCTGGCAAAAGAAATCAAAAAGCCGCTGATTGTCCATTCTCGAAATGCGGAAAAAGATGTTATTGAACTTTTAACTCAGGAAGACGCACCCACTGTCGTTCTGCACTGCTTTTCCGGAAAAACAGCGTTGATCAAAAAGGCGATTGAAAAAAATTTTTTCTTTTCGATTCCGCCTAACATTGTTCGAAGCGATCATTTCAAGAATATGGCGCGGATGGTGCCCACAAGCCTGCTCCTTACCGAAACAGACAGCCCGTATCTGGGGCCAAGAAAAGATGAGATCAACGAACCCGCGAATGTTGCTCTTGCGCTTAAAGAAATCGCCAGAATAAAAAATCTTGATGAACGGGAAATCACCAACATAGTGTACATGAACTTTCAAAGAGCATTCCTCTAGCGGGGCGCGGTGGGCCTGCCTACGTTCCTTTTCTTTTTGCGCCCAGCTAAATCGTTACTCAAATATTTCAAAAAATACTAAAAAAATGATTTTTTGTTATTTTTTCTTAAAAAGGTTGCGGGATGGCTGTATAATGGGAAGAAATGGCGTGGAACGGCAAAAGAGGGAAAATTGACCGAAATATTTTTAAATATGAAAACATATTATTTCATAGGCAGTCCATGGCATCAAAAAGTATCTTCCTGACCCTACCGGAACCGCTTTTCACATTATTAAAGAGGGAAAAAGAAAAATTCGGATATTCTTCGATGCAAGAAATAATCCTGAGCAGCATACGGGAAAGATATTTTGAAAAGAAAATGGAAAAAGAAGAAAAAGAAACCCGCGGAAGGCCGAAAAAGATTGACGAAACCGCGATGATGTCGCGAAAAAGAATTTTCAGCAAGCGTGGAGAGCCAATTCCTTTTTAGAGTTAGCTATTCCTTCTTTGTAATTTTAAACTTAGAATAGCTGGCTTGGATGTATACTAATAAGAAAAATCCGCCTTATTATTCATAAAAATTTACTCCAAAAAACCAAAGGATTTTCAAAAAAGGATTTATCTTTTTCTGTAATCAAAGCGTTTATTGTATTCTTTATGACCTGTTATTTCGAGAATAAATACGACTATCTTAACTTCATCTCCTGTAAGCGTATACATCATCCTCCAAAAACCAAAAAGGTCAAATTTCCAGAGCTTGTTGGTATTGTACAATTTTGCTGTTTGTTTCGGTATATTCTTCCTTGGAATATGGATTCCCTGTTGAGGATTAATCTTAAGATTATGTATTCCTCTTTCTATTGCTCTTAACAGCTGCATCTCAAAAGAATTGGTAATCCCTTTTTTCTTTTGTTCCAAAATTTTTTGTTGCAGTTGAGCACACGTAGTTTTCGCTTCTTCGGATAAATAAACATGCACCTGCTTTTCTTTCATGCAACCCGAACGGCTTTTTGAAGCATTGCCCTGAGCTTGGGATTATCTTGCTGAAGCCAGGAAATTCCTTTTGAACCAACCATAATTTTGCCGCTGCTTTCCAGATATTCCAACACAAGGTTGAGCGTTTGATGCATTATTTTAACTGGCAGCCTTCTTTTAAGTTCATTCTTTGATATTGCCGCGCCTCCCTTGCTTAGCACATGCTCGACCAACATTACTGTCTTCAGCGTAGGATAGTGCAAGATTATCTGTTGCATTTTGTTGTTATATAAACTTATTAGTCTTATAAGTCCATATACTATATAAATCTTATGTTTTTCCCACGCTTTGTAATTGCCGCCCCTCATTATTTCTTGATCGTGCTCTTTTAAATTCATAAATCTTTATCAAGAAAATCCAGAATATTTTCAGGAATTCACTTTCATCTTGATCTTTTTCTTGCTGAATGCCTTGTAATATCCGTCCATCAAATCAAGGCCTGCATATCCCGCGAGAAAGCTCAGGACTTGCCCATAATTCAGCAGGATTCCTGAAAATGCCCCGATAAAAATCAGGACAACTGCCTGCATGAAGAATCCCTGAAAGAATATTTTTTTCCTTACCGAGATCATTTTCAATGAGATAATGGCGAATCGTATGATTCCTCCTAAAATCCCAAAGCCCGCCCCTATGAGAAGGCTTGCTATCTGTTCGTTCATTTGAGCAGAACCTCTTTTCCTAAAGATGCTTTGAAGATATTTTCCAAGATGTCTGTCCCCACATATCCTGACAGGGCCGCTACCCTGAAATCAACAGTAAAGACAAATCCGAGTAATCCTCCGATAAAGGCAGAGATACACAAGGTAATAAAGAAATATCCTGTATTGGCTTCTTTTCCAGCGCTTACTGCCTTGAATAAGCCGTAGAATGCTCGTACTGATCCTCCCAACATGCCGAGAAGAATATAGAGGAAGAGCTCTTGCATACTTAAAAAATGTTTTTTGTTTTTATATAGCTACTGGTTTTTTTTGGCTCTGCCCTAGAATACCATCCTGGCGGGGTTTGACTCATCTAAATAATTTGTTTTGGTTAAATTTTTATGACTTCCCTTTCTTGGATTTTTTTATTTCCCTTCTCAATTGCTATTCCCAAAACTTTCCGCAATGTTTGATATGTCTCTGTTTGAAACATGATTATCTCCAAGGACTTTATCCCCTATAATAATAACCATTTCCATAAGGGAACAAAGATTATTTTTCTATTATTGTATTTTTCTATTCCTTCATAGTCCCAATTGATCACAACAAGATTGTTGCATCTCAGTTCCCCGCATGCTTTTAACAGCGACTTAATTTCCCGGTCTTTTGTATTAAAAGTTTGGATATCATAAGAAACCTGAATAAGCTCTTTTATCTTCTTTTTTTCCTTTATTACAAAATCTACTTTTTGTTTTGTAAAAGATTCATAATGCCAAATATTGGCCCCCCTCCTCATGAGCTCAATAAAAACCAAATTTTCCATTATTCTTCCCTTGTCAACGATTCCAGAAATTGCCAGAAAGCCATTGTCTATAAAGTAGGGCTTCGGGATAGATTGTTCTGCGCGTTTATACGAATAAGAAAATTTTCTGACCATAAAAACAAAAAACACATCATTAAGATATTCTATGTAATTATACAGTGCGCTTTTTCCTACCTTTATTCCGAGTGATTTAAGGTATTTATAGAATTTATTTACAGAAAACTCGGTTGAATTTATTAAAGAACCTATCATCAATTTCATAACTTTTATATTTCTTATCCTTGACCTCTCTATCACATCTTTGTAAATCGCAGTTTCAAGTATTTCTTTCAGGATTTTTTCCCTTTCCTCTGGGTAAATAACTGCCTCGGGATAACCCCCATACTTCATAAAATCCTGGAGAAAATGGATCATTTTTGCTTTTTCATCAGGGGAGAGGTATTTTTTATATTCAAAATTTCTTGTTTTAAGATATTCTTTGAATGAAAAAGGGAGCACAGTATAAGTAATGTTTCTTCCCCTCATGCTTGTAGCAATTTCTTTACTCAACATTTTAGAGGATGAACCGGAAAGATATATCTTAATATTCTCATTTAAAGCGGTTCTTACAAATTTTTCCCACCCCTCCACATTTTGGATTTCATCAAGAAACAGCCAAATATCCTTATTTCTATTTTCAGGGTATAATTCATAATATGTTTCCAGCACATTAATTAAATCCTTTACTTCAACAACCCCCAAATCAGCTCTTTCAAAGTCTATGTAGAGCAAATGCTCTTTCTTTGTTTCCATTAACAGTTTTTTCATGAGCTGAAACATTTCATAGGTTTTTCCAGCTCTTCTTGGCCCAATTATTGAGATTGCTCTTTTTAGCGGAATTTTAGTAGGGATGACTATATCTCTCTCGATCATTTCAGGAAATTTTGATTTATGAAAATCTTTGATTATTCCAGCCCATTTGTCTTTAGATATCATATGGTATTATATAAGAGGAAACTATTTATAAAAGTTTCCTTATATAGGACTCTGCCCTAAAAGTCCAAAAAGTATGCAAACATGATTCTATTCGCTTATTTAAAATTCTATTTAAAGGCTAAAATATACTCGATTAATCTAAAGGAAACTCAAAAGGTAGAAAGATTCAGAGATTTAAGACAGAGCCCCTTAAATCCAAAAATTTTTAAATAACTGCCAACACTTTTTCCTTCTCATGGAAAATGCGGTAAAAAAGGTCATGGAGAAAAGCGGCTATCGCTTTGTCGGAAACAATGCCGCAGTGAAAATCTGTGGCTTTACAAAAAAAGCGGTGAAGGAAGAGGACTCCTGCTACAAAAATAAATTTTATGGGATTCAATCTCACAGATGTGTACAAATGACGCCCTCCATGGTCTGCCCCAACAGGTGCACATTCTGCTGGAGGGACACAACAACCATGACAGGAAAATATTGGAGGGGGGAGATTGATGATCCAGGAAAAATAATTGATGGGGCAATAGAACAGCAAAGAAAACTTCTTGTGGGATTTAAAGGCTACAAGAATATCAATAAACAACAATTCGAAGAAGCGATGAATCCTCTCCATTTTGCAATCTCGCTGACAGGAGAGCCAACCATGTACCCCAAAATAAAAGAGCTTATCACAGAGCTCCATAAAAGGGGAAAAACTTCTTTCCTTGTAACAAGC
>CAZTDJ010000038.1:0-530 GCA_964612835.1 Candidatus Woesearchaeota archaeon | reverse complement strand
TTACAGTAACTGCAGGAATATGGGCATCCTCTGCTTGTAACAAGCGGCCAGTTTCCCGAACGGCTTGAGCAATTAGACCCCTTGCCAACGCAGCTCTATATCTCTGTTGACGCTCCCAATGAAGAAGCCTTTAACCGCGTTGAAAACTCCCAATTCAAAAATGGATGGGAAAGGCTGAATAAAAGTTTAGACATTATGTCAACGCTCAAAACGCGGAGAGTGATACGAATCACGCTGGTAAAGGGAGTGAATGACTGCGATCCCGAGGGATATACACGTTTAATCAAAAAGGCAAACCCTAATTTCGTCGAGGTCAAGGGCTACATGTGGGTCGGGCATTCGCGGGAAAGGCTTGAGAGAGGACATATGCCCTCGCATGAGGAAGTGAAAGCATTTGCGCAGCGCGTCTGCGATATCTCAGGGTTAAAGATCATTGATGAGAAAGAGAATTCAAGTGTGTGTCTTCTCGCGTACACGGAAACTCCTGAAAGATTCGTCAGCTATACCGAGATGCCTGCGAACACCTCTCC
>CAZTDJ010000037.1:6228-7537 GCA_964612835.1 Candidatus Woesearchaeota archaeon | reverse complement strand
GGAAAGAATATATGTAAAAACTGCGGAAGAGCTATCTGCGATTCACATTTCAATCAGGAAATACTAGTTTGCATTCAATGCGCCAAGGGGCCTTTTGTAAAAAAAGAATAATATGAAAAGAACAAAAAATTTGGATGAAATGTCTGTCAAGGATATTACTTCTTTAATTTATTCTGAAGGAACAAGTATCAATAAAGCAATCCAAGGGTGCTTGCCGCAAATCAATAAGGCAATAAGCCATGTCATTTCTTCCTTAAAAAAAGGTGGAGTTTTGTGGTATGTTGGGGCTGGAACAAGCGGGAGGCTTGGCGTTCTTGATGCTTCAGAAATATGGCCGACATTTGGATCAAAGCAAATAAGGGGCATTATTGCTGGCGGCAAAAAAGCATTGTTGCGCGCGGTAGAGGGGGCAGAAGATAATGCCAAAAAAGCAAGAGCAATAATAAGAAAGCATGTAAAAAAAGAAGATATCGTTTTGGGGATTGCTGCATCCGGAAATACCATATTTACTCTTGAAGCCTTGAAAGAAGCCAGGAAAAAAGGATGCAAGACTCTTGGGTTAGTGTGCGCAAAAAATTCCAAGATAAAAGATGTTGTCAATGCATGCATTGAAGTTGATGTGGGAGAAGAGATTATTCAGGGATCAACCAGGATGAAGGCGGGAACCGCAACAAAGATCATTCTCAATATGATTTCCACTGCGTCAATGATCCAGCTTGGGAAGGTATATAGGAACATGATGATAGACGTCCAACCAACAAATGCAAAACTCAGAAAAAGGGCAATGATGATACTTTCAAATATTATAAAAAATGCAAATGAGGATATGCTCCAAAAAGCGGGTTGGAATATCAGAGTTGCTGTAGTCATGGCCAAGAAACATGTTGACAAAAAAACAGCGATGAACATCCTCAAGCAAAAAAATATGAATCTAAGAAAGATAATTCAAGATTAATCTTTTATTTGGTTCTTATAAATCCCCATGTGTCCAGGGCTTGTTGAAGCTCCTTATGATTCTTTGCGTATTCAACCAAAGAGATTCCTTCAACCGTTGCGTCTGTTGCCTGCCGCACTGCTTTTGCTCCTGCGTGGCTTCCTTTAGGATGACCATGAGTGCCTCCTCCAACCTGTATTGCAACATTCATGCCAAAAACCTTCATGATATCCGGGATAAGTCCAGGGTGAAGCCCTCCAGAAGAAACAGAAACGCAGGGTTTATGTTTCCCCATTCTTCGCCAAGGAGATGCGTCTTCTTATTTTCTTTATTTTATCTGACTGACCGGACAATGCTAATTTTATCTTAACATTA
>CAZTDJ010000037.1:0-6218 GCA_964612835.1 Candidatus Woesearchaeota archaeon | reverse complement strand
TCTTCTTATTTTCTTTATTCTTCATTTGTGAGACATGCTCATGAATTGCCATCACCTCACGAGTGGTTCCTGCAAGCTTCCCGATGCCAGTCCCTACATGAACATTATCAACACCCACAAGCCTTGCGCTTTCCCCAATCATAAGCATTGAAACGCCATGCCTGGGATTTCTTGTAAATGCGGAGTGGAATGCTCTGTGGGCATACAAAGCCAGCTTGTAATCATTGCATACTTCCCTTATTTCCTGCAGCGCACTCCATCCTGCTGTAAGCATATCAACCATGACATACTCGTTTCCTGCTTCGTAAACAAGCTTTGCCCTTTTTCTCATTTCATTTGCTTTTGAAGTGATATTAAACAAGCTGCTCTTTCTTTCTCCTGTTTCTTTTTCAGCTTTGTTCCTTTCGCGCATGCAAAGTTTCACTCTTTCATTAAATTTATTAAATGGCTGCGAGGTAAGATTCTCATCGTCTTTTAAAAAATCTATCCCCCCTGTCCAAACTTGATAGCCTATTTCCGCATGTTCTTTGCTCGTCATCCCTATTTTAGGTTTGGGAACGCATGCAAGAAACGGCCTTTTAAATATTTTCAGCCTTTTCCTGATTCCCTCAATGCCAAATTGGGGACCTGGAAAACTTTGTATTATCTTCTTGGGCCATTGTACATCCTGGAGCCTGATATTGTTTACTGCCTTCATCCCCAAAATATTGCCCGCTATTGCGCTATAAATCTGCGGCATATTCCCCAGTTCAAAATTATTCAGGGGGTAGGCAACTTTTACCCAATTGCCTTCTATCTCAAAACAGGTCGCGGCAATTTTGTTAACATGCTTTAGTTTTAATCCAGCCACGTCTGTCCATGTGCCAACAGAGGATTCTGCAGCAACAGCTCCAGCAGCCCTTTTTGTAGTAGAGCCTTTCATGGGTTCAATATAAAAAGAGCATATTAAATCATCTTTGCCAGGCTTGTAGCCTGCATCTACAAACTTCTCGTACACCTCTTTAAACATTCAGAAAGAAAAGAGTCTATAGTATAAATACTTTATGCCAATCAAATATTCTTTCCTGAAAAATTTTCTTTTGCCTTTTTGACGAAAAGTTGTGGCTGCAAAATTCCAAACTCTGAAACAATTCTTTTAATCTTTTCCAGATTTATGCTTTCGAAAGCAAAATTTTTGACAAAAACATTTTTTGGAGGATTTTCCCAAATTTCACTTGCTGGCCTTTCCTCAACAACAACTTTTTTCGTTGTGAATTTCCAAGAATCGCTGCACACGTATATGGGAACCTCCAAAGAGGCAGCAGTAATTGTCATTAAGTTGCTGCCTATTTTGTTGTAAACCTCTTTTTCAGTTATTGCATCAGCACCTATCAAAAAGATATCTGCGTGCTTGAGTGCAATATGTGCGGCAGAATCAACTACATGATTGACGGTAATATTTGCATCTGCAAGTTCTCTTGCGGTAATCCTCCCTTGAAACCTGGGCCTTGTTTCAGTATTCCACACAGCAAATTTTTTCCTTTTTGCGGCTTCTTTTAATAGTGCAGTAACAGCGGAAGAATGGCAGTGAGTAAATACAACAGAATTAGTTTTAATTAAAGAGGAGCCAATTTTTGCAAGTTTATTTTTAGCTTCGTCAAAATGTTGCAGCGCATGGGGGACATACTTTTTTGGATTCCTTGAAGCAAATTCCAATGCATTCTGGAGAGCTGGTTCTGTAGGCCTTAAAGAAATCAATTTTTTCGGGTCATTCTTAATAAGAAGCGCATGAAGCGCCGCTTTCGCAACATTCGTCGCTCCCTGGATTTTAAGGGATTTGATATCCTGACAGATATTTTCAAACTCGCCCATTATTTTTTAAATGTAAATTTACCTATTTAACACTATCGCCAAGAAGGGTCTAGCTCCATCCTCATTTGCCGCAACCATATGAAAAAACAAGATTGGTTCCGCCCCAGGAAAACTGTCTTTTATTTCCTGTAACCCACCCTATTCAGTACCCAAAAACGTGCCGACAAAATTATAGAAACTATTTATCCAGGAAAGAATTTTTAAAACAAGAAATGATTTCCTCGTTAAGAAAAATTTTATTTAAAATTTTAAAAGATTTCATTAAAACTTATTTTGAATCTTGCTTCAAATTATAGTAAATTTTTGGATTGCCTCTTTTTTGAATCCTTCTTCTAAACAGCCTCTTTCATGATATGCGAGAACGTTTAATGAGTAGGTATAACTCCCAGTTTCTAAACCCTCGAAAGTTCTTGAAAAATTTATAACCTCTCCCGGCCTTATGGCCCCCCAATCTCTCTGAGCTATCGCTATTTTTTGCTTTTTGCCTTTTGGAACTGTTTTGACAAGCGATTCCTGGTATTCAACAATCAAAAGAAGAGGGGCATTATTTCTTAACTCATTGGCTATGGTAACGTTGCCAGGATGTTTATACTCTCCATTTAGCGCTGATTTTAATCCAACATCCAGCTGGATATTTTTATTTGTTTTTTCAATAATAAGCGCTGCCAGTTTATCCCTTATCTCTTTGAGGTCCTGCATTGAATATGCTTCCTTTGAGAGATATTCTTTGATTTCGTTCTCAACATCTACGCCCAGCATCTCAGCTGTTTTTATGTATGCTGCATCATCAATTCCTTCCCTCATTGCTTCAAAAATCTCCCCTGTAACAATCCCAGGATCATTTTCATTCCACGGATTGCGGTAAATGCCAAGCCATGTTGACGGGTCTGATGCCTGCCAACCATGGAATGAATTAAAAGCATGATTCCCTGATATGGCGTGTGAAGGGGAGATTGACCAGGGTATAATTCCATCAAGCTTTGACTTGTATGCATTAATACCTGCCACAACCCTGTTTGAGGTTTTTGAGAATCCAAACTGCCAATAAAGGTATTCCTTTGTTTCTGGCCTGTTTTCTCTGCTATTAGCAAAATGGTGGTCAATAAAATTTGGTTTTTCCCTGCATTGGGCACCATCAAAATTTCCCGCAGATGTTTTGTTTTCAAAATACAGCCTTTCAATGGCATCTTGGACAGTCGATACATTGCAGGGAGCATTCTTGACGCAACAGGCTGTTGCAGCATAGCCTCCAAGAACAAATCCCAAGTTGTGCCATTCTTCAAGGGCAATATTCAACTTCCTGATAAAAGCTGTGTCATAAGCTGGCGGCTCGTCAAAAAGGTAGAGCACTAAATTTTGGTCCCTTGACTTGTATAATCTCTGCTTATCAAGGATGCTGTATTTCTTACTTTTATTATATGCGCAGGTGTTGTTCACTGACTCTGAAGGCCTCTTATTCCATCCGCCAAAAGGAACTGATTTGTCTATAATCGTGCTGCCCCTAAATCCTTCGTCCTGCAAAAGTTTAAGCGCGTTTTCAGTGCCGCAATACGTTGGCTCAGAAATTGAAAGTCCTCCTAAAATCCCGTGCTCTCTTAAAGCTCTCAAAAATTCCCTGTATGTTTGTTGAGGAACCTGCAACCCGCTTTCCCAACCCTCAAAACTTCCAGGAACTGACGGAGAATCCCAGATGCATCCAAAAGAAAGTTTTTGCTGCGACTCGTTATTTTCACATACATTCATATGGGTATATACCAGAGCATCATAGGGCTGGATAATACTAAAAGGGTAAACCTCCAGTTCAAGCTGTTGATTTAAGTTTATTCCACTGCCTATTATCTTGATCATCCCCCTATATTTCCCAGGGGTGGTGCAGGGGGGTATGTTTACAGTAACCCAAACTTTGATGGTTTCGTGCGGCGAAAAATTTATCTTTACTTCTTCTCCTTTTTGAGCATTCAGTCGCGTCATGTACCCATCATAATAAATATGATTGTCCTTTAGAAGCATACCATTAATAATTCGCGGGCTAACGTATCCCCTTTGATTTCCCCCATCACCTTGTGTTGATGAAACCATTTGTGCATTGGATATCCAAACCTCTATGTTTTCAGAGCTTATGGTTGATGGGCCTCTGAGATTTTCAGCACTTATTGTTCCATCCCCCATGTTTGAACCAGAGTAAAAACCAAACGCTCCTGACTCTATCTCCCCTTTTGCTGCTTTAAGGATAAGTGGCGATTTTAATTGCGATTGTTTTGGAGATGAAGTTGGTCCCAAGAATTCAAAGGGATTCTCAAGAACAAATGTTGCTGCTTTGGTATTTTCCCGGACTGCAAATCTTTCGACACCATTTACGTTGCTTTCTAATTCCGTCAGGTTTCCATTGCTGTAGGGGGGAAGGATATAAGATTCTTCTAATCCGCGTATCTCTGTCGGCCGTGAATTAAAGTAGAGGTAAAAATTATGTGTTCCTGCTTCCATATTTTTTGAATCAAGCAACCAGCTTACGCCATACCTCCCTATAAAAACATCATCAATATAAAGTTGGCTTGCTGTGCCTTCATAGTCGCATGCGCTGCTATTTTCTTCAAGGTCTATGGTGGCCCACCCAATTATAGAGGCTACTTGGGTATTGCTAGACCCTTTAACAGAATTTATAACTCCAATATATGCCCAGCCATTATCCTTTATCCTGGGATCATCTGGATTATTGAATGGATCATATCTTGGTATTGCAAAGGTTTTTGTTTTTGGCCCTTGGGCACCATCTGCATATGATGAAATGGTGAGCTTTATTTTTTGATCTTTTGTCCTGCTTGGATTATAAACCCAAAAAGAAAATTGATAGATCCCGCTTGGGTCATCGCCATTAACTTCCCTCACATCAGGAAGGGTTAATCCAGCGCCTATATCAAATCCGCTTGCTTTTGAACTACAGTCCCTATTTGAAGAAGGGTAAGTTATGAGATGATGGTACCTGCAGTTCTGATTTGTTCCCCGATGGGGCAAGATTATTCTGTCAGACCTGAATCCTTGTTTTTCAGGGCAAAGGGCGTTAAAATTGTTGTTCTCATCAACAGTGCCATACAGCTTGATTCTTTTTGCACCTGTTTCCGTTACTGTTATATTCTGGTTTACGCAGATTGCTGTTCCCCCGCACGTGTTGCATCCCCCGAAGCACGCATTTGGTTTGCAGTTCAAATAAAGTTCCCCTTTTTCAAATCCAGCATACTCTTCTGTCCCGTATTCATCTTCCACAATAGAGCAGTTCTTGTACTTGAGAAGGTTTGGATTTGGGTTATAGGGGAAAATTCTATTTGCTTCTAATTTTTGATCTTTAAACAATGCGTTGCCGGAGTCATACTGACTGCTTCTAAAACCCCTGAGGTCATAAAGCGGGTAAAAAATAAAATAATTGCCTTGCCCATGTGCAAAAGTTGCAAAGTTATCAGCAATACCCTGCAGTTCTTTTATAATTCTTGGTTCTTTTTTTATCCTGTACAATCCTGGAACCCCGTTGGTTGTTATTTCTATGGGAATCCTAAAACTATATTCATTTCCGTCAGTATCGATACTCCATTCATCAGAGGGATTCACTATATTGTTTTCAGGATGTTTTGCCAGATAGAATCCAAGGCGGGTCTTACAGGAGAGAGTCCTGTCCACCAATGTTAATATGTGCGGCCCAAATTCCATGTCTTCTGTTGATAAGCTTTCGGAACAAAGGGAAGAGGTTATATTACATGTTGAATTTTTTATTAATTTGCCGTCTACATAAAATCCATAATCCTTTTGGGATGGCGAGACCCCTTTCTCTTGTTTCAAATCAAAACGAATGTTCCCGTCTTCTTTGTAAACAACGCTGTTAAGCAAGCTTCCACTTAAATGAACCAGCCTAAAATGGCAATCACCAAGACCAGAAGGCTCCTGCGAATAGGCATGGTTCCAGTCTATTCTTTCGTTTTCACAAGAATCTTCAGAGGCGCATAATTGATATGCATCATTTTGCGGAGGAGGAATCTCTCTCCTGTCCGATTGGTTCTCTTCGAGGTTCATACCAATGACAGATTCGCCGATAACGAAGGGATAGATCAAAAGAAAAAACGCCAATAGCAGAGCCATTAGCAGAAAAAATGAGCAGGTGCCCCAAAAAGGAGCATTCTTTAAAATTTTAGTTGTTATTATCTTCCCATCCATAAAAGATTCCCACCACGCCTATCAAATATAGATTTAACTATTTAACATTTTCGCCAAGATAGTTAAGAAATGTTTCGAATTCTTTCTTGAGATTGGCAAAATCTTCCTCATCCTTTAAACAACCAAATAATTCAGCAATTCCATAGAGTTCACCATCAAACAAATCG
>CAZTDJ010000036.1:816-7642 GCA_964612835.1 Candidatus Woesearchaeota archaeon | reverse complement strand
ATCTTGTCGAGGGAATTTGCATAGTCAATGAGGCCATACCTTGAAACTCTCCCATAGGTGGGAGTAAATCCCGTAACTCCGCAAAAGGACGCAGGACACGCAATCGAACCGCCGGTGCTTTCTGCAATGGAAACATGGTCAATCTTCTGTACTGCTCCGCATGAACCTCCCGAGGATCCGCCGCAACTTCTTTCCTTATTGAAAGGATTTTTTGGTATTTTGTCTGTATTTGTTGAAAAGGTTCCAAATCCAAATTCATCCTGTGTTGTTTTTCCTACAATAATGGCCCCTTCCTGTATTGCCTTTTGAACGCATGTTGCATGATAGGGAGGAATGTATCCCTTGAGAATTCTTGAGCCGGCAGCACTTTCTACCCCCTTTACACAAATGCAGTCCTTGACAGAGAGAGGAACTCCCGATAGTTTTCCATTAAAGCCCCTTTTTATTTTTCTCTCAATCTCTTTTGCTTGTGCATGTGCAAAGTCCTCTGCTATAGTTGTGAAATAGGAATATTCCCTGTCATTTTTTTTAATTTGCTCGATGATTTTGCTGATATGCTCAATAAGATCGCTATTCCCTTTATTCACCTCAGAAACAAATTCTTTGATCATACGACTTTTGGACCTTTGAAGTAGCCATCTTTTTTATGCTGCGTATTTGAAAGTGATTCTTCCTGTTTTAAAGAGGATCCTATGATATCTTCTCTTATTTTGTGTTTTCCTTGGATGGGATGGAAGCTTGGTTTCACGTCTTTTGCATTAATCTTCTGAATTTTTGAGAATGCGTCAATGATAGTTTGCAATTGGGGGAGAAATTCCTCTATTTCTTTATCAGTCAAAGCAAGTCGTGCGTTTTCAGCTATACTTTTTACAAGGTCTTTCTTCATCCTTTACAATAAGCTCTAGAATCCTTGTTAAATCTTTCCCTTTGATATGGCTTTTTGAAGCCTTCACCAATATTTTTGAATCCGTATTAAACGCAATTGAAAAACCCGCATTTTTTGCAATAAAACGATCATAGAATCCATCGCCGATAAATACTGTTTCATTCAATGTTGCGTTCTCTAATCGGATGACTTCTTTGAGCGCCTCGACTTTTTTTTCTAAATTAAACCGGTTGGGTTCATAACTTATAATATGCCCTTGTTTGTTGAAGTAGATTTTGTTGATGTAGGTATAATCAAAAGGGTTGGAAGGAAAAAATTTTTCCGCGATAATATTTAATCCCCCGCTCACCAATGTTAATTTCAGACCATTTTCCTTTAATATTTTCAATGTTTCCTCTGCCCCCGGAATCATTTTTATCCCTCGCAGAGCATGCAGAATCTGATTTTTTGTCACTCCTTTCTTTTTTAATTGTCTCATCTCGTAGCAAAAGAGGTCTTCATAGTTTGCTACTTTTGGTGGAACTTGAATATCAAAAGAGGATTGTATTTTCTCCCAAATATTTGTTTTCCCTTCATCAATGAGTGTTCCATCCAAATCAAAAAACGCAATCTTATATTTGGCCATCTTAGGATAAGTATTCTTATAGAGCATTACTCCTTATTAATCTTTTCTCCACAGATTATGTGCTTTAATTCTTTTATCAATAGGGGGGGATCTGCCCTAAAACCGCCCATCGCGAATTTTTCTTTGCCTCCCCCTTTTCCTGGAATTTTTTCCAAAAGCTCGGAAAGAAGTGCTGAAGCATTCAAAAGGTTGGTAAAGAGAAGCACATGACTCCATCCCTCTTTTTTGTTGATAAAAATGACTATATCCGCTTTTGACATAAGTGAATTTCCTTTTTCTGTCAGCTGTTTTTGATCTGCGTCTTCGAATATTTTGGAGATTATATTATGTCCGCCCCACTTTTCAACAGGGGTTTCTGTTTGCATGACTGTCCGCCTTAATTTTTCTTTATATTCCTCGACTTTCTTTTTAAGTTTCGCAACACTTTCAGGTATATCCTCGATCGTCGTTTCAAGAATTTTTGCGGCTTCCCGCGCGTATCTACTAAGGTTGAGCAGGTCATGGAGATTTCCTGTTTTAAATCTAATTTCAAATTGGTTGGATCCATACCCTCTAAGATTCGTGATAAGGAGATGACCCACTTCTTTTGTTGAATTGCAGTGTGTTCCTGCGCAAGCAGATCTATCATAGCCATCGATTTCAACTATTCTCACTTCTTCCTCCCTGATTCTTTCTTTGTTTATGCGTAGATCTATCAGTTGTCCGGTTTCTGATTTTTTTACTTTAAATTCCCGAATTTCTTTTCCTTGGGTAATAATCTCATTTGCGAGTTGCTCAGCTTTAAATAAATCTTTAAGAGAGATATCTTTCGCTTCGACAAACAGGGAGGATTCTGTTTCGTCCAAATCTATCTTGATGAGTTTAATTTCTTTCTTTATTTTTTGGAGTGCTTTAAAGAGAAGATGTTCTGCAGTATGCATTTTCATTAGTTTTTTTCTTCTTTCCTGATTTATTTTCATCTCCACTTCTTTTCCCATGGCGCCCCGGATATACTTAACGAGGTGAATAATTTTGCCTCCCTCTTTTTTTACAAAAAGAACTTCACCTAAGAATCCATCAGCTTCTAAAAAGCCCGTATCGCATGGTTGTCCACCACCCCCTGGATAAAAAATGCTGTGTTCTAACTCTACTTCCCAAAGACCATCTTTGTTTCTAGAAGAAATAACTTTTGTTTTCATGGATACTCTCAACCCTCTTTTTCTTATAAAATTTTCTCATGCCAAGATTTAAAAAGAGGAGGATTCTCATCGCTACATTTATAATATCCAAAAACATACAATTAATTTGTAAAAGCAGGTGAGGCCCTTGTTTAAATCGAAAGATTTTGTTGAGGAAGAATTTCAAAAAATAATTTTAACTCCAGATGACGAAACGCGGCTTCTGAGGGAAACTATTAATACTCTCCGCAAGGAGCTTTCTAGGTTTAAAAACCCCCCCCTCGTGGTATGCGAGGTTTCAAAGATATTGGGGGACAAAGTAATCGTGCGCCTTAGGAATGGACATTCTTTCTGCGTTCCCATACTGAAAGAGCTTCAAGATAAAATCAAGCCCAATGATTCAGTGCTTGCTGAACAGAAATCATTGACTATTGTTGAGAAGCTCGAGGAGTCAAAGACGTTTGATGTTGAAAATTTTGTTGTGGTTGAAAAACCAACTATTTCTTTTGATGATATTGGGGGATTGAAATCTCAAATTAAGGAATTAAAAGAGGTTGTAGAATTGCCATTAAAGAGTCCTCATTTGTTTAAAGCAGTCGGCATTGAACCCCCCAAAGGGGTTTTGCTGCAGGGTTTTCCTGGATGCGGAAAAACATTGTTGGCAAAAGCAGTTGCTGCATCGACGAATGCAACATTCATCGAGATTTCTGCACCCCAGCTTAACCAGAAGTTTATTGGAGACGGGGCAAAAATGGTGAGTGATATCTTCCGGCTTGCGAAGGAGAAGGCGCCTTCCATCATTTTTATTGATGAAATTGATGCTCTTGCTTCGATGCGATTGGATGAAGGAACTTCTGGAGA
The DNA here is from genome assembly GCA_964612835.1 of Candidatus Woesearchaeota archaeon. Lineage (GTDB taxonomy): Archaea > Nanobdellota > Nanobdellia > SCGC-AAA011-G17 > JAGVXY01 > CAZTDJ01. Next base: position 4,113 of record CAZTDJ010000036.1, on the reverse strand, counting down.
GAGGGAAGTGCAACGAACGCTGATGCAGTTCTTATCCGAGATGGATGGATTCAAAAATCTTGAAAATGTAAAATTGATCGCCGCGACAAACAGGCCGGATATTCTTGATGAAGCTATTTTGCGGCCGGGAAGATTTGATCGAATTATTGAAGTCGGGCTTCCTGATAAGGAATCTCGTGAGCATATTTTTGCAATCCATACAAAAAATATGAAATTAAAGAACGTTCCTGTAAAAGAACTTATTGGGCAGATGAAAGGGATGTCAGGTGCTGAAATAAAGGCTGTTTGTACTGAGGCAGGATATTGCGCGATTCGGGAAGGACGGAAAGAGATTACAAAGAAGGATTTTATTAACGCAATTGAAAGGGTGTGGAAAGAAGAAGAGGACGAGGCGCATTCTCCCGAGATGTTCGGGTAGGTTGGCAAAGGAGATATTTTTATATTCTTCCCTTATTTTCTATCGTTGTGATGAGATGCTTTATTGCAATCGAGGCGCCAAAGGAACTTTTTTCTTTTCAAAAGGAATTCAATACACCAGGGATTAAACTGGTTGATTATTTCCATCTTACCCTTGTATTTTTAGGAGATATCTCTGAAGTGCGCGCAGAAGAAATTTGTAAAAAACTTTCCACGTTCTCCTTCCCCAAATTTTCGCTGCATCTTAGCGGATTGGGTGCTTTTCCCAATACCCGTCATCCTCAGATTATCTGGGTTGGGCTTCAGAACTGCAAGGAATTGCAGGACATCAAAGAAAAAATGGAAGGCATTACGGGAATAAAGGAGAAAAGAGATTTTGTTCCTCATATCACCATTGGCAGAGTGAAATTCTTGGAGGATAAGGAAGGAATACAGAAAAAATTAAAACTACCTATTTCTGGATCTTTTGAAGTTAAAGAAGTTTGCTTGTTTAAAAGCACTCTTACTCAAAGAGGCCCAATTTATGATGTGTTGGGAAAAGCGTCTTCCCCATAAACTTTTTTGAAAAGAGCCACAATCTCCCTTGCTTTCACATCCCCAATTTTTTCAATGCCCTTCAATTCTTCTTCTGTCGCGTTCGCAATATTTTGGACGGTTTTGAATTTTTTAAGGAGGGATTTTGCCAGTTTCGATCCGATGCCGGGAAATGCTTCTACAATGAACTCTTGTTGCTCCTCCACGGAGGCTGGTTTGTTGGGAGTGAAAGAAAATTCCTTTTTATTGTTTTTCTCCCTCACCAATATCCTATGGAGAATTTCAGCAGTATCTTTTGGATTTTGGGAATAGATGGTGGGGATCTTATAATCAAGCGCGATAGCGGCAAGCATTCCCCGAATAGCATTTGCGTGAATATTCCGCACAGAATACAGGTCTTCTTCTCCCTCAATGAGAAGCAATGGTCTTTTGAATTGCCTTTTCAGGTTTGCAAGTTGATGAAGGAGCCTTTTGTCGATAATGGAGTTTACAAAATCCCCCTTTGTTTTCCTTTCAATACCGATGTCATGAATCTTAAAATCGGCCGCGGGGAGTTGTTCAAGGGCAACATCAATTCCAAGATGGGCAAGTTCTCTGACAACAGCGCTATTCTTTTCTCGGTAATCTGCGATGAGCTGTTCCGCTTCAAGAAAGTTGCGCAGTGTTGGCTGCTGCTTCAGTTTCATTTTGTTTTTAAGATCTTTCAAAATCCGATACATCCTCTTCTCTTTGTGGTGCGCCGTCCATCGATACACTTCATCGCGGGTATCTTTTGTCACGAGAGTGATGACCTTCCCTGCTTCCAAGCGCCCAGTTCTTCCAGAACGCTGGATTTTCCGAATTGCAGAGGGAACTGGTTCATAAAAAATTACAATATCCACAGAAGGGATATCCAAACCCAGTTCTCCTACAGAGGTGCAGATAAGCACATTAAATAAACCAAGCCTAAATTCATTAATTTTTTCGATTTGCTCTTTCTGGCTCATTCCCCCCTCATCTCTTCTCGCTTGTCCAACAAAAATGCATGGTTCAATATGAGGAATTCCTTGAAGGGTTTCTTTTATTTTTGTTGCAGAATCTCGGAATTGAGTGAAGACGATAATTTTCGTTTCTCGTTTTTTTTCTGTTGCTTCTTCGACAATGTTTTTGAGTTCTTCAAGTTTTGGATGTTCAATTCCTTTTTCTTTAAGCTCGATCACTTTCAAGTACGCTGCTTTGAGATTGAGATCATTGACCAAAATTTTTGTGGATCGTACGTTGCCTTTCTCTGCTTTTTTGAACATATCACTCAAATACCTGTGCAAGGAATTCACTCCCTGGGTTTCTAGAAGTTCTTGGGCATGGGTTATCTTGATGAGTTGGGACACTAAGGAAATGCAATTCCAGATTTCAAAATGTTTTTCCCCCCTCGCAATTCTGCCTTGTAATTCTTTTTGCAGTTCGAGAATCTGCTTTTTTCCTAGGTCTTCGATGTTTCTTCCGAGTTCATATTTCTTCAATTTTTCAATTCGCAATGCCTCGCATGCGTCCAAATATTCTTTAACCTGTTTGAGCTCTTCTGAGAGATGCACATACACATAATCAATTTCAACCTCTTGCACGTAGGCTTTTACATCTTCATCTTCTTCTGTTCTGATTTCAATCTCTTCAATGAAAAGATTTTTGCAGACTTCCTGAATCGTGTTTAACTCGGAACCAGGAGAGGCCGTAAGCGCTAAAATCCTGGGGAATCTGGATTTTTTGGAGAATTGCTCTGCAATGAAGCAGTAGTCGTATCCTCCCATTGCCAAGTGGGCCTCGTCTGCGCAAAAGAGGGAAATGTTTTCAATGTCAATGATTTTGTTGAGGATATCATTGGAAATTGTTTGGGGCGTTGTCACAATAACTTTTGCGCGCTCATACTCAATTTTCCTTTTTTCAGGAGGAGTATGGCCCGTTGAAAGGATAACTTCATGCTCTTGAAGGTCCGTATATTTGCGAAAGAGATCTACGTGTTGTTGGCAGAGCGGTCGTGTGGGGGAGCCGATGATGACTTGTGAGGTTGGATAGAGATTTAATCGGTGTACTGCCAACAGAAGAAAAAGGATACTTTTTCCCATCCCTGTGGGAAGAACAACGAGCGTATTCTTTTGAGTACAGGTGTTTAAGATGGTTTCCTGATAAAGCCTCGGCTTGATATCTTTTATCCCCACCATGTTTGTTTTACTGGAGATTTCATTTATAAATTCTGCGGGGAGTTGTCAGCTGGATTTTTGCATTACTTTTTACAAAGAGTTTTATTATTTTTTTAGGAGGAATAAACAATAGGCATGCATATAAATAGATATATCTGCTATGTTCTGAAAG
>CAZTDJ010000036.1:0-806 GCA_964612835.1 Candidatus Woesearchaeota archaeon | reverse complement strand
CAACTGGAAGAGAAGACACAAAAATGGCCGATGTCGTGGAAATGGAAAAACTTCCCCGCGTTCTTGTAGGATGCCCGACTGATTCTCAAAAAGAATACTGCTTGGAGAGGTACGCAGAATCTGTAAAAACTCTCTCGTATCCTCAGTATGATGTTCTTATGATAGACAATTCTTTTGGAGAAAAATATTTGGAGAAGATAAAAAGATTTAAGGTTCCCGCAATTCATGTACGAGTTTCTGATAATGCTGCAGAGAATGTTATTCATTGCGCAAACCTTTTGAGAGAAAAAGTGCTTGCCGAGGGATATGATTACCTGCTGATGTTGGAGTCTGATGTTATTCCTCCAAGAGATATTATTGAGAGATTTTTAAAGCTCAATCATCAGATCACCGCCGGAGTCATCTTTCACGTATACGGGGAAGTAAAGGATGGACAACGCGTTATCCAGCATCGCGCTCTTCTCGCATTGAGGCAGGACAAAAAAAATCCCAACCTTCTCACTTTTTTTAAGCCAGAGCAGGTTGCGCAGGCGGATTATCCACTGGAAGTCGACTACACCTCTTTTGGATGTATCATGATTCATCGCGACATTCTTAAGCAGTTTAAATTTAGGTATGAACCGTACATCTCTAAAACTTCTGGACGAGAGGATATTCTCTGGCATGACATGTGCTTTTCAAAAGATGTGGGGGAAAAAGGCCACAAGATTATGGTTGACTTAAGTGCAAAGTGCAAGCATCTTATTTTTCCAGGCAAGCATATCACCAATACGGGTTTCGCGTAATACTTCGCAAAAAATTCTAGC
>CAZTDJ010000035.1:6183-7689 GCA_964612835.1 Candidatus Woesearchaeota archaeon | reverse complement strand
TGATGATGTATCAGTTTCTTTCGAGCATTCGGCAAAAGGACGGAACTCCTTTATTGGATTCCCATGGACATGTAACCTCCCATCTCGCTGGAATTTTTTCACGGGTGACAAATTTAATGGAGAAAGGATTGAAATTATGCTTTGTGTTTGATGGAGAAGCCCCGAAACTTAAGCAGCTTGAGAGGGAAAAAAGGCTGGAGAGAAAAGAGATTGCTCATGAGCAGTATCAAAAAGCAAAGGCAGAGGAAGACATTGAAACAATGCATAAATATGCGAAACAAATGACAAAATTTGGGCCAGGAATGATGGAAGAATCAAAAAGGCTTATTCAGGCGCTCGGCCTTCCTGTTATTCAGGCCCCTTCAGAGGCAGAAGCGCAGGCGGCGTTCATGTGCAAGAAAAAACAGGTATGGGCGGTAGGCACTCAAGATGCGGATGCCTTGATTTTTGGCGCCCCGAGAATTTTAAGGAATCTCACGCTTTCAAAAACGAGGGCGTTTGCTTCAGGAGCGTACAGGGAAATTAGTCCCGAGATTATTGAGCTTCACGATGTGTTGGACACTTTAAAGATTAATCAGGAGAAAATGATTACTCTCGCTATTTTAATAGGAACAGATTTTAATCCTGGCGGGGTAAAAGGCATTGGGCCAAAAAAAGCTCTTGAGATTGTAAGATTGGAAAAAAACGATGGGGCAATTTTTAAGAAATATCCTGTTGAGAACTGGAAAGAAATTAAGGAGATTTTTAGGAACATCTCAGTGACTGAAAAATATTCTCTGGCGTGGAATTATCCTGACGCGGAGAACATAAGAAAAATCCTCGTTGACGAGCACGATTTCTCTTTGGAACGTGTTGAGAAAGGGATCAGCAAAGTATCTCAAAAAAGAACCCCTGAACAAGGATTGAAAAAGTGGTTCTAGTCTCCAAGAAGAGCGCGCAATGATCGCTCTGTTTGTTTTCTTTCTCTCTCCAGCCTTTCAATTTTTCTCTTGACGTCGCTGTACTTTTCTGGATTTTTCTTTACAAGCCAATACGCGTCCTCTATAGATCGATCAAGAAGCGAAATCCTCTCTTCCAGTCTTTTTATTGCCTTTTCTTGTTCCTCTGCTTTTTTACTGTACCTCCATCGATCCCTCCAAGGATAAGGTGTTCCGCACCTATTGCATTTGGAGCCGCGGTTTAATGGTGCTCCGCAACTATTGCACTGCATGCTCCACAATCTTCTTGTTTCTTTCCAATCTTTTGTGATAGGCTCTCCAACCATCTCCTTTCCTCTTCTTAGAAGATTTACAACCTGCTCTCTTTTTTCCCTTTTTGTGAGGAAGTCTCTTAAGAAATCAATTCCCAGCGCTGCTGCCAATGCTTTTCCCCACCCCATTCCTTCTTTTGGGGACTCTATTCGGGGAGGAGCTTCAGGCCTTTCCCGTACTGGGCCCCCAACGCTTCTGTTGCCCCTTCCTGCAAGAAATCCAACTCCCACAACAATTAATCCGATGAGGATAAGCT
>CAZTDJ010000035.1:0-6173 GCA_964612835.1 Candidatus Woesearchaeota archaeon | reverse complement strand
ACATAGGTAAGATTATAGAATACGGGATTTCTAAACGCATATCCAAGATCTCCTAATTGGCCAATATAAAAAATTTCTATAATAACTGCAACAAACCACAAAAAATTTTTTAGTCTACCTCTTATTCGAACAACAGTAAGAAGCGCATAAGGTGCCCCGATAAGGATAGTGCCAATCGCGAACCACATGATAAGGGGCGTTGAGATTTCAAAATAATACTCAGGGATGAGGCGTATTCCAATGACGGAAATTAAGAGGGATGAAATAACCGCAACAAGCTTGTGGTAGGAGAATATTCTTTCAAACCCTTTTGTGAGAAATGAGAATAAGATAACCCACGCAGCAAACTTGAGAAAAGAAATACTGAATTCTGTGCTTCCAAATAAAAAGTCAATCACATTGATGAAGGTGTCCTCAAAAGCAATGATGTAACTATTCCATGTTTCCTGGGCAGCTACTGAAATCATTAAAAGGAGGAGAAACGAGATAAGAGCATACAACGTTTTTCTCATATAGCTAATAAACCGAGGATTATATTTAAAACTTCCTTGCTTTGGTTCTAAAATGGGTGGGGATTAAGGTTCTCCCATATTCTTTTTCTAAGTAGGATTATCACAATTTCTACCAAATAGAAAGATTAAGGGCTATAAGATAATTATTCTGATGAAAACACATTATGGGTCGCCCTAGTGATAATCCCCCTTATATTCTTCCTAAAGTTCTTAAATTGGCAATTATAAGCAAGTTCCACCATCAAGTAGTAAAAAGCGAAAGGTTTATATACTTTCATTAGCTATATATATTTTATAGTAAAAAAAGGAAGCGCATATGGATTTTTTTATTGCGGGGCTGCGAAAAAGACCATTGAATCAGAATTACCCGTGATTCGCAAAATGGCTGGAACACCCTCCAATTTAGAACTTTCTTTGATTGAAGGTACTGATAATCTAAAAGGGGATTCAAGTTTAATTGCTCTTGCTAAAGAAGCTAAAGGAGAAGGCATGAATTATGTACTTGAAGGGGCATATGAAAATGCAACCCACGAAGAAACTGCCGATAGATTGGCAGATATCCTTAACCAAGTATATCAATCGCCCCTTTACGGAGAGAAAGAAACATTTAGTGGTGCAGTTGTGTATAAAAAAAACAGCAAATATGTTTTCAGAGAATAATCCCCGAATGAGTGAAGTTTTCTTCATCAGTTATGATATTAGCGCATTCCTTAATCTCCCTGTTTTGAATAAAAAGGGAATAACAATATTTATAAATTTCAAAAGGGCATTTAAATTATAATATGGCTAAAATGGGGAATATAAAATTAAAGACTCTGATGTTTATTGGAGGAATAGCTATTATCGGAATTGCTACAGGATTAGTAAAAATTACATCAGATCCAAAAATGGAAATACTTTGGGCCTTTGTTGCAACAGGGGGTATCGCACTAGTTGCTTTGTCAAAATATATTTAAGATGGAAATTACGTTGATTGAAGGGCTGATTTTAATGGGGGATGTCTTAGCTATTCATTTTGTAGAAAAAAAATATCTTCTATTTTATATGTTATTGCTCACTGCTTTAGTTCTCATGATTTTTAGATATCCCTCATAAAGGTCGGTACGAAATCAGATTTTGTTTAATACACCCTTAAAATCCTCTTATTTTAATAATGGGCATTATTATTAAAAAAGTCCCTGAATACATCTAAATGAAGAGTGGCGCTAAAACCAGGGTTATTGTAGCGAGCAATTTGATAAGAACATGGAGGGACGGACCAGCGGTGTCTTTTGCGGGGTCTCCTACCGTGTCCCCCACAACGACTGCTTTGTGTACCTCACTTCCTTTTCCGCCATACACTCCTGTTTCAATGTATTTTTTCGCGTTATCCCACGCCCCGCCAGCGTTGTTGAGCACAAGGGCAAGAAGGATTCCTGCAATAGTTCCGACCATCAGAAATCCCGCCATAGCCTCTGCTTTCAATAAGATTCCCACAACAACAGGGAAACCAACAGCAATGACTCCTGGCAAAATCATATTCCGCAATGCCCCTTTGGTTGTGATGTCCACGCAGGCAGCATAATTCGGCTTGACTTTTCCGGACATGATCTTTTTATTCTTGAACTGGGAACGAACCTCTTCAACAACATATCCTGCGGTCTTGCCAACCGCACGCATCGCTAATGACGTAAAAAGGAAGATAAGCATCGCACCGAGCAGAGCTCCGATAAATACCTCTATTTTTGTGAGATTGACAACTTCAAATGCCTTTCCTGTGAGATGGGCGACTTCATCCATATATGCGGAGAAAAGAAGGAACGCAGCAAGCGCCGCAGAACCAATGGCATATCCTTTTGTCAGTGCTTTTGTGGTGTTGCCCACAGCATCGAGTGCATCTGTTCTTTTTCTTACCTCTTTAGGAGCATGGCTCATTTCAATAATACCTCCCGCATTATCCGTGATGGGCCCAAACGTATCCATGGCAAGGACATATGCCGCTGTCGAGAGCATTCCCATTGTTGCAACAGCAGTTCCATACAAACCGCCGTGTTCAATGCCTGTCATGCTTCCCAGCCAGTACGCGAGCCATAAGCTTAGTGAAATAACAATAACAGGGGCGACAGTGCTTTCAAAGCCGACCGAAAGCCCAGAAATAATAGTTGTTGCAGGCCCTGTTTTCCCTGCCTCTGCGATTTCTTGTACAGGTCTATACTTGTGTTGAGTATAATATTGGGTGATGTACACAAAAAGCTGCGCCATCACAATCCCCACAAGCCCTGCTCCAAAGAACCACATCCATTGTTCTCCCAGCAGCCACCATGAAGCTACCCCTAATAGAAGCGCTGCAAGAGTGCTTGCAATATAATACCCATTATTTAATGATTGCATGGGGTCTTTTTTTTCACTGCCTTTTACTGATATGATGCCCACCATTGAGGCAAGGAGTCCGAATGCGCCCGCAACTAATGGAAAAAGAACGCCTTTAAATCCAAGCACAGGATAAAGCGCAACTCCTAAAATCATTGCCCCGATATTTTCAGCGGCGATGGATTCAAAAAGATCAGCCCCTCTTCCCGCGCAATCCCCCACATTATCTCCCACCAAATCAGCAATGACTGCGGGGTTTCTTGGATCGTCTTCCGGGATTTCTGCCTCAACTTTTCCGACAAGATCTGCTCCCACATCTGCTGCTTTGGTGTAAATCCCTCCGCCGAGCTGTGCAAATAATGCTACAAAACTTGCCCCAAATCCATAGCCTACAATGACAAAAGGGGTTGTTTGGGGATCTGCTCCAAAGAGATAGTAAATTCCCGTAACTCCGAGAATAGATAAAGCCACGACAAGAACACCTGGAACAGCCCCCCCTCTGAGGGCAACGACAAGGGATTCAGCAAGAGATTTGCGTGCAGCTGAAGCAACCCGGATATTTGCTTTTACAGAGATAAGCATTCCGATAATCCCTGCGAGTGCAGAGCACACAGCCCCTAAAAGAAAGCCAATGCTTGTTTTTGCCGCAAGCTCTATTCTTCCTGTATAAAAATAAATCCCCACAATGAGAACTGCAGTACCAAGGGCAAAGATTCCTATCGTAATGTACTGCCTTTTCACAAACGCATGTGCACCTTCTTTGATGTAGGTTGCAATCTGCTGCATTTCTTTTGTTCCGGTATCCCTTTTGAGGACGTTCCAGGCGAGCCAAAATGAAAAAAGAACTGCGACCAAGCTTATCGCAAAAACTATCGTGAGTAATAATGATGCTGTCACTTTTTTTGCCTCGTTTGAAAAAGTAAAAAGAGAGAGATATATAAAACATTCGTTTTGATTCTGTTTTCTATTACCCCAAAAATGTCTTATCTCTTTTTAAGAACTCTTTCAATATTCTTCAACGCTTTATTAATTAAATTATAATCTGTTGCAAAACTGCATCTGATGTACCCTTCCCCATACTTTCCAAATTCTGTTCCTGGGATCACTGCGACTTTCGCTTTTTCAATCAGCATTTTGGAGAATGCGACGCTGTTTTTGCTGTAGCGTTGGATGTTGGAAAAAGCATAAAAGGCCCCCATGGGCAGGGGGGTTGACATTCCTAAATTATTCAACCTTCGCACAATCATATCTCTCCTTCTTTGATACTCTTTTACCATCACACGCACATATCTTTTAGGTAAGCTCATTGCTTTAATCCCCATTAACTGTGAAACATGGGGCGCACTTAATGTAAGATAATGGTGCACCTTTGTCATATTTTTGATTAATCTCTCAGAAGCAACTGCATATCCTAACCTAAACCCGCACATGGCGAAGCTTTTTGAAAAAGTCTGGAATGTTACTACATTTTCCATCCCATTTAAAGAGGCAATAGAAACATGCCTTTTTTCATAGGTCAATTGTTCATATGCTTCATCAGCAAAAATTGTAAGGTTATACTGGTTTGCAATGTCAGCAACTTCCTCCAGTGTTTTTTTGGATAAGACATTTCCCGTGGGATTTGAGGGGGTGTTAATGATGATTGCCTTTGTCTTTTTTTTGTCAATCAAACTTTTTAATCTGTCAGGATTTACTTCAAATTTGTCTTCTTCATCCAGTTTTAAGAAAACAGGGACTGCGCTTACTAATTCAATGGGGGGCAGATATCCCAAATAGCCGGGGCAAGGCAAAATGACCTGCTCTGTCGGATCTAATGTGGTCAATAACGCACTAAAGAAAGCTTCCTGACTTCCGCATGAGATAAGGATATTTTCTGGATTTGCATGAACCTTGTTTTCTTTTTTTAGTTTTTTTGCAATGGCTTCCCGCAGTTCTAAAACCCCCTGTGGTTCAGAATAATGGGTCCCTTTGTGTAAAATCTTTTTTCCATAGTCCAAAAGGGGTTTGGGAGTTATAAAATCTGGCTCTCCAGGACCTAAGGAGATAATGTTCTTATCCCTCACCACCCTTTTAAAAATTTCAGGAAATTCTAAATGGGGTAATTGCAATTCCCTTTCAGATAGATGCACCATCTTTTCCCTATAGAAAACTATTTAAATTGTTTTTAAGTCTTTCTCATTACCATGATTAAGTTAGGGGAGAATATTGACTTAGAGGGATTTGAATCTGTTGACAGGGCAAACTATGTGGTCCTTAGGAAAATCATTGGGAACCAGGTGAAAAAACTGCAAGAGAATCCTTCCTTTAGGAGAATCAAACTTGCATTAAACCAGAACGATGGTTCTTTTGAAATTAGCGCAAATCTTGAGCTTGAGGGAAAAACCGTGCAGTCAGATTCCAAAAATACCAATCTCTTTTTTGGGTTGAATCATGTTTTCGAATCACTCTCAAAACAGCTGTAAGGAACATGAAAAGAATTGGAGGCATGCGGAGGAAAACAAGGCATCTGCTGAGAAAGCACTATAGCAAAAAAGGAAAAATTTCCATCCAACATTTCTTGCAGCATTTTGAAGTGGGAGACAATGTAAACCTTTCTGCAGAACCCGCGTACCATCGCGGGATGTACGATCCCAGATTCTACAATCGCAGGGGAGTTATAAAAAGAAAAAGAGGAGCATGTTATGATGTTGAGATTAAGGATGGAGGACTCAAGAAAATTGTTGTGGTTCATCCCATCCATCTTAAAAGGTGCTAAATATGTCAGAAGCAAAAATACTTTCAGAAAAACCCGTCAGTTTTTTTTATGTGCTGAAGGAATTGAAAAAAACAGAGAAAGAAAAACTCGGTTTTCGAGCTGGGAAAACTTTTGATTACCTCAGTAAGTTTACGCGGTTGAATGAGAAGCAGTATGAAGAGGTTTACAAAAATGTTATGGATCTTAATTTGCCGAGGGTGAAGGATATTCATATCATCAAAATTGTTGATTTATGGCCGGAAGATATCGAAAGCCTTAAACTTGTTTTTAGTTCCGACAACCTTTCTCTCAAGACTGAACAGCTCCAGCAAATCTTGGATGTTCTGAAGAAATTTAAAAAATGATCCAAGAGCCAAAGAAAGAGGAATACGTCATTATTCTAGACTTTCTTCCCAATGGATATCCAACAGCGGAGAGCAAGAGAAGCTTTCCTATTGCACAGGCTATTGGCAAGGCGAATCTAGGGATTTTTGAATTAGCTCCTAAAAAAGAAGTATTCCTCCAGCTCGGAGAAGAAGTGTATGTTGGGGAGGGAAAAAGAGAAAAAATCCACCATA
>CAZTDJ010000034.1:5852-7707 GCA_964612835.1 Candidatus Woesearchaeota archaeon | reverse complement strand
TATTTCTGAACGCTTTACGAAAAGATTTTTCAAACTCCGTTCCCTATCATGTTTTTTGTCTAATCTTTAGGCTAAAAAATTTTGGAAAAAGCCCTTTTTTTAAAGTTATGTCTTAAGCCCCATAAATAACAAAGAAAAAACAAAATAATAATCACGATTAGTGACAACCCCTGCTAAAGAATTTAACCCACCCACCCCTTTATTTCATTTGGAAAGATGGATTAAAAGGTTTTTGTTAGTTTTTAATTTCATTTAGAGTTATAACTTCATTTGGAAAACAAAAAGTTTTAATCTTTATTTTATTTTACTATCTTTCTAATATTTTTTTATCACGCTAAAAGAAAGAATTTATAATTTTTTTTCTTTAAAAGAGTTAAAATGTGTTTTAAAGCCTTGTTCTCATGAAAAATAAATTAATTTTTTAATTTTATTTTTAAATTTTTCTATGATTTAATATATAGTATAGTATAATTACATTTTTTAATATATATTTTATTTAATAAGTATCACTCATTCGACAAGAAACAAAGGTGTCGTTTTAAAGTGACAACAGAGGTAAAAGAAAAATTTTTGTAATATACATATAAAAATCTACTCCATAGGAAATAGTGGTCTGAGTATATGCTATTTCAGTATACTAATGTTTATATATTAATTTTTTTGTAAGTTTTTTATGGGGGGGACATTAACAAATTTCTTTGAAGACTATATCCGGAAAGATTCAATTTTTTTAGACAAAACAGCGCTTCAATCAAAATACTGCCCTGAAAGAATATTATACAGGGAAGAACAAATTAAAGAGATCGCAGGAATCCTCGCCCCCTCGCTCAGACAGGAGAGACCTTCCAACATCTTTATTTATGGAAAAACAGGAACAGGAAAGACGCTTACCATCCAGCACGTTACCGAACAACTCCTCACTATTTCTAAAAAAAATAAAATTCCCCTTAAGATTTGCTACATTAACTGCAAGCTGAAAAGAACAGCGGATACTGAGTACCGATTAATTGCAGAAATATGCAGACAGGTTTTTAATGTTGAAGTCCCCTCAACAGGTTTACCTACCGATGATGTCTATAAAATTTTTCTTAAGAATTTGGAAAAGGAGAAATTTACCCTTGTTTTAATTCTTGATGAAATAGACCAGCTTGTAAATAAATCCGGAGACGAGATTCTCTATAACCTTACTCGGCTGAATACCCAAATTACCCAAAGCGAGATATCTTTTATAGGAATCTCAAACGAACTTACATTTATTGAAAACCTTGAACCGAGGGTGAGAAGCTCTCTGGGAGAAGAGGAGATTTTATTCCCCCCTTATAACGCCATTCAGCTCAAACAAATTTTAGAAGAAAGAGCAAAAGTCGCGTTTCGGGAAAGAGCCATTAAAGAGGGAGTCATTGAAAAATGTTCTGCGTACTCGGTGAGGGAGCATGGGGATGCTCGAAGAGCCCTTGATTTACTGCGTGTCGCGGGAGAGCTTGCCGAGCGAAACAACGAACAAACACTCGACTTGAAATATATTGAAGAAGCCCAAGACAAGATAGAAAGGGACATCGTCATTGACTCTATAACAAAACAACCCATTCACATGAAGATTGTTGTGTATTCCATTATTTCTGTTTGTTCTAAATCCCCAGAAACAAAAGACCTTACTTTTACAGGAATTGTGTACGAAACCTACCGAAAGTATTGCAAAGACTATGGACTTGTTCCGTTAACCCAACGAAGAGTCTCAGATCTTATCGCAGAACTCGATATGTCCGGTATCATCAATACAAAAGTAGTAAGCAAAGGAAGATACGGGAGAACAAGGAAGATAGGACTTGCAGTTTCTGATTCTATTAGCTCTAAA
>CAZTDJ010000034.1:0-5842 GCA_964612835.1 Candidatus Woesearchaeota archaeon | reverse complement strand
TACTCAAGGAAGGCCTTGGAATATGATTGATAAACAGGAGATTATCCAGGGTCTTATCGAAAGGGGGGTTTTAGTAACCAAGGAATTTTTGGAAAGCAATGAACTTACTGAGGAGGTTTTGGAAGAACCACCCACACACCTTTTCTTACAAACAAAAAAAAAAGAAAATTTTTTGACGCAGCCCCCCTCTTTAGAACCAAAAATAAGCGTTGAGATTGTAAGCTCATACTCAAAACCTGCGGAAAAAAAAGAGGTCCAGGATTTTACAAAGTATTATCGGGCGCGATATGAATCATTAAAAAATATTCTCTATCAAAGGAACGAACTTCAAAACACCATCTCTATCAACAAAATTCTTGATCGAGGAGAGAGAGAGAAAGTATCCCTTATTGGGATTATTTTTAAGAAGAATTGGACGAAGAATAAAAATCTTATTCTCGAGGTCGAGGATTTTACTGGAAGGGTCAAGATTATCCTTTCCCATAAGATGAATGACTTTGCTCAAATTTCCGAGAGAATAGTTTTTGATGAGGTTATTGGAGTAACAGGCGTAATGGGAAACCAAGTTATTTTTGCAAATGCCCTTTATTTTCCCGATGTTCCTAACACTAAAGAGCTAAAAAAATGCAAGGACGACGTGAATATCGCATTTATCTCCGATATCCATATCGGATCACGGCTTTTTTTGAAGGAACAATTTGAACGGTTTATTAAATGGACAAATGGAGAAATTGGAACTCCCGAACAAAAAGAAGAAGCGCTTAAGCTAAAATACCTTTTTGTGGTGGGAGACGCCGTTGATGGGGTAGGAATTTACCCTGGGCAAGAGGAGGAATTGAATATTTCTAACGTGTATGACCAATATCAGGAACTTGTTCGATACTTTTCTCTTATTCGGAAAGACATCCAGATCATCATGTGTCCAGGAAATCACGATGCCGTGCGCATTGCAGAACCTCAACCCCCTCTCAACAATAAATTTACCGAGCCGCTTCTCAAACTTCCCAACCTTATACGGGTGAGCAACCCCGCGACCGTGAATATCCATCGCTCAGAACATTTTCCCGGGTTTGATATTTTGATGTATCATGGATTTAGCTTTGATTACCTCATTGCCAACATTGACTACTTGAGAAAAAATGGAGGATATGACAGGGCTGATCTTATTATGCAGTTCTTGCTCCAAAAAAGGCACCTTGCCCCAGTTCATTCTTCAACCCAATGCATTCCAGACAAAGAAAGAGACCCCTTGGTTATTTCAAAAGTTCCTGATTTCTTTGTTTTAGGGCACCTCCACAAAACAAGCATTGGAAATTACAAAAATATTTCCTTAATTTGTAGCAGTTGCTGGCAGGACAAAACACGTTTTCAAGAGAAGATGGGGCATAAGCCAGAGCCCTGCCTTTTGCCGCTTATTAATTTAAACACCAGAAAAATAAAACTTATTGATTTTTCTAGAGGCAAAGAATGAGAACCTACCAAGAAGCATTGAACCACGATATCAACAAATGTTATGCTCTTGCACAAAAAGCCCACAGCAGGGGCTACGACCCTGACGAGATCGTCGATATCCCTCTCGCAAAGAACATGGCGGAGCGCGTCGAAGGAATTATTTCGGTGGTCGCGCCCCAGATTAAAGGCTCCGGGATTGTTGAGAGAATTATAAATCTCGAGGAGGTGTATGGAAATTTAGATTGGAGGGTTGCTTTAACCGTTGCTCTTGAGGTCACACAACAAAAATTTTGCGCTTTTTCTTCAAAGGAAGAAGCCATGGAAGTAGGGATACGGGTTGGGTTGGCCTATATCACAGTGGGTGTTGTTGTTTCTCCTTTGGAGGGATTTGTTAAATTGAAGCTTAATAAAAGGAAAGACAATGGAAAAGAGTATTTCTGCCTTTTTTATTCTGGCCCTATCAGGTCTGCAGGAGGGACCGCCGCCGCTGTTTCCGTGATTATCGCGGATTACATCAGAAAGAAAATGGGATATACAACTTATGATGCAGACATACAGGAAATTAAAAGGGCATATGTCGAACTAACAGACTATCATGACCGCATTACTAATCTCCAATATTTTCCTTCCGAGGAAGAAACAGAATTTATGGTGTCCCACCTTCCTGTTCAGATCAGCGGGGATCCCTCTGAAGAGGTGGAAGTTTCAAATTATAAAGATCTTCCGCGAATAGAAACCAACAGAATTCGAAATGGGTTCTGCCTCGTTCTTGCGGAGTGCCTCTGTTCAAAGGCGAAGAAACTTCTGAAACAGATGAGCATGTGGGGCAAAGACTTTGAACTTGAAGATTGGAATTTTCTTGAAGCGTTTTATCAAATACAAAACAAACATAAATTTCTTAAAGCAAAAGAAGAAGGGGACACCATCAGCCCAGAAAATACATACATTAAAGATATTGTCGCGGGAAGGCCGGTTATCACTTCTCCCTCTCGCGCTGGCGGTTTGCGGTTGAGGTATGGGAGGTGTAGGACATCCGGTTTCTCTTCTGACGCAATCCACCCCGCGACAATGGCAATCCTTAATAAATACATCGCAATAGGCACCCAGCTGAAGACAGAAAGACCCGGGAAGGCGACCACTGTTTCTGCTTGTGATTCAATCGAAGGCCCCATCGTTAAATTATATGACGGAAGCGTTGTTTTTCTCGAGACACTAGAACAAGCAGAAGTGGTGAGTAAGGATATTGAAGAAATTATTTATTTAGGAGATATTTTGATTAATCATGGAGATTTTCTCAATAGAAACTACCGTCTTCCCCGACCAGGATTTTGTGAGGAGTGGTGGGGACTCTATCTTGAGGAATATACAAAAAAGAACGGAAGAGAAGCTCTTGAAAAAGCCGTGGGGAAGGAAGTGTTAGATTCCCTTCTTTCAGACCCCAAAAAGAAAAAAATTAGTGCTCAAGAAGCAATACACATCTCAGAAATAACAAAGATTCCTTTTCATCCACGATACACATATCACTGGAACGCGATTTCTCTTGATGAATTTCAAAACCTTCTTTCTTCAAGAAAAAAATGGAAGACGAATCTTTTTGGAAAAGAAATGAAAACTATTATCCCTTCTGAAAATGGATTGAAGAGAACCCTTGAACTTTTAGGTGTCCCTCACACGCTTTTTGATGGCTTTCTTCTTTTGAAAGATGATGAAGTGCAAGCTCTTCTTTTCCAGCTTGGACAAGGAGATCAAACAAAAGGAGAAGGAGAAACAAATCCCCTTGAGGAAGTAAATAAACGCTGTTCAACAGGCGTGAAAGATAAATCTGGTTATTTTATTGGGGCGAGGATGGGAAGGCCAGAGAAAGCAAAAATGCGAAAATTAGATACAACCCCCAATGGCCTCTTTCCTGTAGGGGAAGAAGGTGGCAGATTACGCTCATTCCAAAGCGCTCTTGAAAAAGGAAAGATTACAAATTCCTTCCCTCTTTATATGTGTAAATCCTGCAACACAAAGACGATCTTTTCTATATGTGATGGGTGTGAGAAGAAAACAGCAAAACTCTATTATTGCGAGACATGTAACAAGGAATCTGAGGAGAAGTGTGAAAAACATGAAGGGGTTGTATCGTATCGAACGCAAAGTATTGATATCAAGAAATATATCGATCACGCGAGAAAGATTCTTGGAAATGAGCCCCTCCCAGAACTTGTCAAAGGGGTTCGTGGAGTGAGCAATAGGGAATCTGTCCCAGAATATATCGTCAAACCTATTCTTCGAGCAAAATACGGGCTTACCGTCAATAAAGACGGAACCATCCGCTATGATATGTCAGAGATGACCATTACTCATTTTAAACCCAAAGAGATTGGGACTTCCATAGAAAAACTTCATGAGCTTGGTTACATCAAAGATATTTTTGGAGAACCTCTTGCCTCCCAAGACCAGATACTTGAGCTCAATTCTCAAGATTTAATTTTGCCGGCATGCGAAGAGGCTGACCAAGAAGGCGCGGATAAAATATTGCTAAAAGTCGCAAACTTTATTGACGATCTTTTGGAAAGATTATATAAAGTTGAGAGGTACTACAATATAAAATCACGGGAGGATCTTATTGGGCACCTCGTGGTTGGATTAAGCCCCCACACGTCCGCGGGAATTATTGGAAGGATTATTGGATTTTCAAAAACCCAGGGATTTTTCGCGCATCCACTCATGCATAGCATTATGAGAAGGGACTGTTTTTCTTATGATACCTATATTCCTATAATGACTGCAAAAGAAAGGATTTGGAAGAATATTAAAATTGGGGAATTTGTAGAGAATTTAAATCCAGATAAACCGGCGGACATTTTTGGAACATTAGTTAAAAAGGTTAGCGATTGCTATACAATGGGATTGAATAAAAATGGAGAAGCAGCCATTGTTAGAGTCAATGATTTTACTAAACACAAACCCTCTAAAATGTTAGAGATAAAAACAAACGATGGCAGAACAATAAAAGTAACAGAAACCCACAAAATATTAATTTTAAAAGAAAATACATTCAAAAAAGTTCCCGCATCGCATCTTTCTGTAGGTGATCGGCTCGTTATCCCTGTCGAGGTTCCGTTTATTAATAGAGATATTCAATTTATAGATTTAAAGGAACATTTTGCGTCAAGAAAGGACGTAATGGTAAGAAATATAAAAAAGGAGGTTATAAAAATTATTAACCCTCTTGGAAGCACATCCTCACTGAGAAAGGCGCTCAATCTACCAAAAAACGCCCTTTATAACTTTTTGGTGAGAGACAGCTTTCCCCTGCCCTTAATTTTAACCCTTCTTTCTCTTTATCCAAAAAACAATTTTTTTCCAAAAAAGAGTTACTTTGCGATAAAAAGAGACACTGTTGCTTTTCCTTGGAGGATTCATTTGAATGGAGAGTTACTCAAATTGATAGGACTCTATGTGGCAGAAGGGCACGCAAGGAAAAATGTATCCAAAAAAGGGCTCTATCAAATATCTTTTGCCGTAACTGAGAAGGAATTGAGGGGGCGGGTTGTTTCCGCAATGAAAGATAATTTTTCTCTAAACCCAAGCAGTACAAATAAGGACTCTCTCACTTATTCAAGCAGACTCCTCTATGAATTTTTTATAGATGTCTTAAAATGTGGAAGCAAAGCCAAAGAAAAAAGAGTTCCAGAAGTCATTATGAACCTGCCTCCCGAAAAGCTTAGATTCTTTTTACAAGGATATTATGATGGGGATGGCAGCGTAAGCAAGACAGATTGCAGAGTTTCTTGCGATACGGTTTCAGAAGGGCTCTTGCAAGATTTAGAATTTTGTTTAAGAAGATATGGAATTTTTACTAAAAGGTATTTTTACAAAAAAAAACCAGGAAAAAAAGTTATGGAATTTTATATTAAAAAAAAGAGGGAAATACCCGAATTTGCAATTACCAAGCTAATTATCCCCAGCACATACGTTGGGGTTTTTTATTCTTACATCGGTTTTGCCTTACTAAGAAAACAAGAAATTTTGAGATATTTAATCAATTTCAAAAAACCAAGAGGAATGAAGATAAGCCACGATGATAAATTTGCCTATGTTGAAATCAAAGAAGTAACCCTTAAGGAACCAGAGACGAGCTACTGTTTGAACGTGGAGAACCACATTGTTATGGCGAATGGATTTTTTGTTGGGCAATGTGATGGTGATGAGGCAGGAATTATGCTCCTTATGGATACCCTTCTCAACTTTTCAAAAAAATTTTTACCAAAAACAAGAGGAGCAACTCAAGATTCTCCCCTGGTTCTCACATCCCAAATCATCCCTTCAGAAGTTGATGACATGGTTTTTGATATGGACATCGTATGGAAATACCCGCTTGAATTTTACCGGGCAGCCGAGG
>CAZTDJ010000033.1:0-7882 GCA_964612835.1 Candidatus Woesearchaeota archaeon | reverse complement strand
TCGCGTTCCAGCAGGAGTACCAGAAAGGAGCCATCCATGTCGGGAGGAGCGAGATTGAGATTGAGGGATAGGTGCTTGAGAAAAAGGACATTGAAAATTATTTTAAGGTGCAGGAGCAGGAGGATATTGAAGTTATCGCTTCTTTAATTGAGGGGATCGATGTTCTCCAGGAGGATCTGAAAAAATATCTTATTGAGGCAGGAGAAAAATTCCCTGAGGAGAAGAAAGAGGAGCAGCACGAAGAGGGGGTGTTTGAGCCTTTTAAAGCACTTCTATCCTCATTTAAAGACATCTTCGCGTTCTTGGAGCTGCTCAAGCCAGGAGAGAAAAAAGAAGAGGCTGGTCCAAAAAGCGAGAGAAAGGAGATCGCGATGGCTGAAAAAACAGCGAAGGAAATCTCTGAGAAAGTATACGATGTATTCAAAGTGACCCAGGGATTCGTAACCGCGAAACCTATCAAAAAAGGCCAGAAACCAAGAGTGTAGCGTTATTTTTAGAAACATTTAATAAAACCAAGAGATGTTTATAGAGTACAGACTATGGAATTTCAAAACGATTACTGGATCCCTCTTGACAGGAATAGGTTTGCCAAGGACAAGCTTGACATCTCCCTGAAAGACATCGGGATAAGCCATGGAGTGGGAGACCCTTTGAAAGGATTAAAGGCGGAGATTGGCACAGGGGTACGGCATGTCGAGCTTGGATTCGGCGGGATTGGAAAAGGCTCTCTCTCAGGAGGAAATATCACCCCGGAAACTATTTCAAAAGATAAAAGGCAGGCTATTAGAGAACTCGCGAAAATCAACAAAGTAGGGGTAACAACTCATGCTTCTTATGGGGTGACAGGATTCGCGGGATTTGCAGGGGAAGGGTTTAGTGATGCGAAGCAGCAGGAGAATTTGAATGAGATCAAAAAGGCGATTGAGTTCGCTGCTGAGGCGACAGAAGGAGGGGCAGTAGTTATCCATCCTGGAGAATTTCCAAGGCCCATCTCAGAGTTCAAGGGATTTGAAGGGTATAAAGGGGAGGAAGAAAAGGGGTTTGTCGCGTTGGTTGATAATCGAACAGGGAAAATTATCCAGCTGACAAAAGATCTCTCTGTCCACAAGCCCGTTATTGAAAAAGGAGAGATGGTTATCGGAGAGAGGGGGCTTCCCAAACTGGAAAAATGGGGATATAAGGATTATCTTGACGAGCATAGCGGAGACAAAATCAAGGCAGCAGAGGCATTTTACAAAGACTACTTAAAGAATGAATTTGAGAAGCTTGAAGCGATCGCGAAAAGAAGAAGAATCCAGGCTGACGAGATCAAAAAAGAGATAGGGCAGGTTCGCACGATGCTGGACACTGTTCCAGAGAAGGAGCAAATGCAGTACCGAGCAGCTCTTGAGGAATTACAAAGCAAAAGGGAGGCTTTTGTCGAGGAATCCTTTTCCTATACGCGCGAGGCAGCAGAGCGAAGAGAGACTTTCAATAACGTGAAATCCATCAAAGAATATGGCCTGAAAAGGTCAGCTGATGCGATTTCTGACGCAGCCATGTATGCCTATGAGAAAGAGAAGCAGATGAAACTGAAAAAACCGTTGTTTGTCGCTCCTGAAAATGTTTTTCCAGAGATGGGATATTCCAGCCACCCGCAGGAGTTAAAGGAGTTGATTTGGGAGTCAAGAAAGGAGCTGGCAAAAAAGCTGGTGCAAAAGCGGGGGCTTTCAGAGGAGGAAGCGCGGGCAGAGGCGTCCAACCACATCAAGGCGACCTTTGATATCGGCCACGTCAATGTCTGGAGAAAGTACTTCAAAGGATCCGAAAGCGATTTCAAAAAATGGGTCAGCCAGCAGGTGGATGATTTGATTAAAAATAAGATCATCGGCCATGTTCATATGTCGGACAATTTTGGATACCATGATGAGCACTTGAAAATTGGGGAGGGAAACGCGCCTATTGAAGACTTTGTCAGGAAAGTGGTCAAAGCAGGGATTACCAAAGAAGGCCCATTAATCGCTGAAGGTGGAGGAACTGACCCTTACCATGAAGCGTTGACAGGAGCATGGGAGAAGCTGAACGCTGCCGCATTGTATCGAACAGGAACTCCCTCCAAGACATGGGAGGATATTGAGGTTGAGGGAAGGTTTGTCTCTCCGTATTCAAGCAGGCACACTCCAGAAAGCATGTTTCCCAATCATCCGAGATTGAAACCGTGGTCAGGAGTCCCATTGGAATGAGGTGAGGATGCATGAAACTTAAGGTTGAGAAAAAAGCGCAGAAAAGCCCTGCGGATCTCCAAATCCGGCAAGAGGAGTTTGAGGCTGCGCGGACATTCGCGAAAAGGATATACGCTGAGTTCAAAGACTTTGTCAAAGCGATCGTGATCTTCGGAAGCCTGATAAAAAAGAAAGAAAGGCCGAATGATATTGATGTTCTTGTTGTGTTGGATGATGTGACGATGGATTTGAACGAGGAATTGGTTGAAACCTACCGGATCATCACGGAAAAAATTATTTTTAACACCGATAAAAGGCTGCATGTGCAGTCCATGAAATTCACCACATTCTGGGAATATGTGCGGGCAGGAGACCCTGTCGCGATCAATATTTTGCGGTATGGCCTTGCGTTGATTGACACGGGATTTTTTGATCCTCTGCAGCGGCTTCTTGATGACGGAAGAATCAGACCTTCCAAGGAGGCAGTTCATACTTATTTCGCGCTCGCTCCCGCAAGTTTAAAGCGCGGGGAAAGAAATCTTTTGAGCGCGCTCGCTGATTTTTATTGGGCTGCGATTGACGCGAGCCACGCCGCGTTGATGCATGTTGGCGAAATACCCCCGACTCCTGAGCATGTCGCTGGCCTCCTTGTTGAGAAAAAGATTTTGAGCAAAAAAAGCTCAAAGAATATGGAGGATTTGTACACCCTCTTCAAGAAGCTGACGAACAGAGAACTCAAAAAAGTGACAGGCAAAGAGTATGACGCCTACTACAAGAAAAGCCGGGAATTGGTTGATGAAGCGAAACGATTTATTGAGCGGCATAAGGGAAAGCTCTAGCAGGGTTAACGTTCGCAAACGCACGAACACTGATTGCATGATTTTTCATTCAGGGTGAAAGAAACGTTTTTGAATTTCATCTCTTTTGAAAGGCAGAGAGCCCTGCATTTGTTCCCGCACATCCCCTCATTATCAATAGGATGAAGAATTGAACCAAACGCCCAGCCACATTTGTCCTCAACATCAAAAGTGAAGTCAGAAGAGCAACCCGCGAAAAGAAAGGCAATGACAAGAAAGAGCACAAAAAAAATTATTTTCATTTCCACTGAAGGGCCTTTCTGTAGCTCTCTAGCGCTTTCTGTAGTTTTACCTCACGCAGATGAATCTCGCTTTCTTTTTCCTTTAAGAGCGCATGATGGTGCAGCCATTCCTCCTCAAGCTTTTCTAAAACAGAAAAGTGCTCAAAAAGAGAGGATTGGCTGTCCACTTTCGCATGGTGTTCTTTGAGAGAGGTAAGAGCGTCTTTTTGAAGTTCTTTGAGAACTTGCTGGTTGCCTTTCGCGAACTCTGTCGAGATCTTTGAGAAAAACATTTGCCTCGCTGCGCGCGTTGGCTTTATCGCGGAAAGAATCTCTTCTGGCAGGCCTTCAAGCTCTTCAGAGGGATATTCTTTTGATTTTAAGGGAATCATATGGAGAAATACCAGCATGTTTGGTTTAAATGCTTTTTGGAACCTTTATTTTATATAGATTATAATTCTATAAAAAATAGTCTAATTACCATGTTGTAACTGAATAATTAAACTAAACGTTTATATATTATAAAGACATAATAATTTCATGAAAACCGTGTTACTAAAGGATTCTTTGAGAAGTAATTTCTATAAAAAGTAATATCGGTTTTTAAAAAATTAGGGGGTTGAAAAATGAAAAAAACAATATATGGACTTCTAGCAATCGCGCTATTGCTAGTTGGATCAGTTTTTGTAAGCGGCTTAGTAGAAGTGGTTAGGGATGGCAATGCAATAACCGAGTTGGAAGCAGCTGCGGGTGGCCTTGTAGAGGCGTTTAAAATGGAAACACCTAAGCTGGTAGCGGAAATGGATAAGAAATACAGTGAAGAAAATCTATTTCCTAGGGGCGCACTGCTAGTGCAAGCATGGAAAAACGAGGTTACCAAAGAAGGATATAATGGCGGAATAGGACTAGCACATGCTGCTAGAGTGATAGTAGCTGATGAAAAGCTTTTTGGTAGAGATGTTACCGCACTAGGATGCCCAAGCGGTCCATTATTCGACGCAGTACAAAACCTAAAATCAGCAGAGGGTTCCCTGGGAAAAGAATTTGAGTAGAGGGGAAAAATAAGCAAAGAGCACAAATTTAACTTTTTTTCTTTTTTTTCTTTTTTTTCTTTTTTTTATTTAAAATGGCCACATATACACCAACACTCAAAATATCAGCAGATTATTGAAATATTCAAGAATAAGACATTTCTCGCTAATCTCTATAAAATATAGATAAAAATAAAGTAATTATACTCTAGTAACGAAAAGTTTATGAATGTGCGCAAATTATCTCTATTTCCCTTTCGTAAAACAAAAAATATACAAAATACGCACCACCATGGAATTCATTGAATCACTTCAAAGAAAGTTAGGAATTGATATGAAAGACCTTAAAATAATGTCTTTGATTATACGAAATCCAGATATTTCCCAAAGCGAGATTGCGAAAAAACTCAAGATTACCCAGCCCTCTGTTAATATAAGGATTAAAAAACTTAAGCAAAGGGGGATTATTCAGTTTAATGCGGGGTTTAATCTTAATGAAACAAATCTCTCTGTTGTAAAAGTTGATTTTACCGCAACGAATCCTACCAAAATCCTCGAAAATATAGAAAAATGCCCTTTTTTTATAAATGGCTTTGTTACTTCTGGAAAGAATAATGCGTCTTTATTGTTAATGCATAGCGATCTCAAAAAGATAGATGATATTATAAATAACCATATAAGATCAAAAAAAGAGGTAAGTGAGATAAACACAGCCATAGTTATCCACAGCATAGGAAAGTTTATTCTCAGTATAGACTTAGATAGGATTTTAACGCAGAATAACAGCATATGCAAGGAATGCCCTGAAATATGCCCCTTAAGCACCTAACAAACCTTTATTTATTCCTAAATAAGAGCACGAGCTGATGATGGAAAAGCTTTAAATAGAAGTTTCTCTTTATTAAATATAGAAATAAGAAGTGATAAGTAAATAAAAAATAGGAACAAGAGGCCAAAATGGGAATATATGAAAAACTACGGGAAAATAAAAGTCTTGATGGTTGTTGTAACGCTCCTTGTTTTATTGATAATCGCTCATTCTTTTTTAACTGTTTTCCCTAGCGCTTTTTTAAGCAAAGAAGAATCATCCTCGAAAGTATTTGAAATAACAAGAATACAAGGGCAGAATTCTACCGTACTTGACAACGAGGAATATGTTGTTAAATTATACTTCAAAAGAGATCATTAATCTCTAGTGCAATTCTACATATAAGAAAACAATATTGGAACCGCCCTTATAATTCCTCAAACGCGCAGGAATAGTTACCAAAAAATCATTTTTCTCAGAAAGATGGTAATCTTTATGAATTTCCGAAACAAAAATAAGGTCTTCTTTGTCGTTTATATCAAACTCTTTGTTTCCAGAATCATCTGACGTGTCCCACAATACCCCGGTAACAAATTGTGATGAAGGAAGAGACTGCCTTACCGGCACGTTTGCAATCCATTTGTTCCCAATAAAAAAAGATTTTGTTGCATTGGGTGTTGAGCCATTAATAGTGTAAATGTTTTTTATTGAGTCTAAAAAGATGGACATGTTAAGGAGGACATCCACGTCGTTAAAATCATTAAATGAAGAAATATTATCTTTGGCCACTCCAAGTGCTTGCAAACTTGAAAAAGAAATTGAGCTGTCATCATCTGCAATAAGGACATTGCCGCTTAGGTTTGTCTCTTGCGTCCATTTAATGAATGTTATTTCACTGCTCTGCAGCATTGCCATTGTAGTTATATTGCCCCCAAAAGGCTTGTGGGATGAAACATGCAAGGTATTGTTTGCAACATTATTTGATTTATTTGACTCAACGATTTCATAGGCAGCATCAGCAAGGACAAAAATATTGTGTGGGCCGAGAGTAGCATTCATTTCAACCAAAAGGGTAACATTTTCTCCTTCCCCAATTGGTCTGCTTCTTACTTCCCTGATTAATGTTCCATTTTGGCCATCAAAAAATTGTACAAGGAATGAACCTGCCCTCCTATCGCCTATATTGTGGATAATTGCAGAAATATTGACTGGCTGCGACTCTGAGATTTCTGGATCTCCAAAACTAATATCCTTATCAAATACAGCAAGATCCGGAAGCCTTTCTGGCGGGGGGGCAAATGCTTCTTTCATGCCAAAAAAGAGAACTAACAGAATAAGGAATATTATTTTCTTTTTCATTTTAAGAACTTCATTTTTTTAAGGAGAGCAT
Organism: Candidatus Woesearchaeota archaeon; assembly: GCA_964612835.1. Lineage (GTDB taxonomy): Archaea > Nanobdellota > Nanobdellia > SCGC-AAA011-G17 > JAGVXY01 > CAZTDJ01. The sequence goes on along the minus strand of CAZTDJ010000033.1, from coordinate 1,374 downwards.
ATACATTTTCAATAAATTGAATTGTAAGCCCTTCGCGAACATCAATAGAGACATAGAATGAAAAAGCCGTAATAAATAAAAATATGGCCATCTTCCATGCAGCAATGCCAAAAATGGGGTGATTATAAAAATGATTCACTAAATCAATTGCAAGAACTTTTGTTACTCTTTCTGTTTTGTAAGATGCGTCTGCTATCAAAAAATATTCTGCCGGCTTCAGGTTATCTGGAATTTTAATGCTTTTTAATGAAAGGAATTCCGTAGTCAAATTGATTTGCTCTATCTCTTCTTTTAATGGTTTGAGTGTTTTTGCTTCGTAAATAGCGCTATTAAGTATTGTTTTTTTCTCTACTCCATAATCTCTATTCCTCAGATAAATTCGATAGTAAAAAGTATCACCTATATACATTTTTTTTCTTGCAGGCAAGATATCAACTGCAAGCCCGGCAGGCAACTCTTCTAATATTCTGATAGTAACGGGAATTTTTTCCGTATAATCGCCCAGTAGTATATCAATAAATCCATTATAAATGCCAATATTTTTTACTCCTGTTATCAAAACAAGAATATGCTGCTCCTGATTCGGTAAAATTGAAATGGAATCCACCCCCAAGCTTACAATGCCATCTATCTCTCTGCTAACATATAATTTTGCATTGATGGGCTCTTGCTTCAAATTGGCAATACTGATACTTTTTTCAATAAATGTGCCTTTCATAATGTCTTGTCGTATCTCTTTGGGATGGATCGTATAATTAGCTGTAATGATCATCTCTTCCATCGGTTTTGCTGGAGCAGCCACTGCCCCAACCCCCCCTCCTGCTGTGGGAGCAGATACTGGAACAGGAATAAAAATCGGAAGGATAGGGTTATGAATCACTGGTGTTTCAGTTGAAGTTATTTGAATAAGAGAAATGTTGGAAGACCCATGGCTTGCAAGAATAAAATAACTTTTTATCTGGCGCTGTGCGTTTATTTCATACTCACCATTATCACCAGAAACAACATTCGCTCCAAGACCGCTGATATTTGCATCACTCACTTTAATTTGATTGCTACTAAAAACAGTTCCAGAAACAGTAATATTTGCTAATGGCCCGGTTACAGGGCAACTTGCATATGGGTCTGCAAAGAAATACCATCTTTTTGACGAATTTGCGGGGGCAGGAATAAGCATTTGGTAGTTTTCAGAATTTAGGTCAAGTGGTTCAGTAATATTCTTCACATTTGCAACAATCACAATATTTCCCGAGTCATTCAAAAGTCCAAATTCAAAAAAAGAACCATTACTTAAAAAAGGCTCCTTTAAAGAAAGCGTATCAGCTGCAGGAATGTTAGTTATAGTTGTATTTCCAACGCTTACATTTATTGTTT
>CAZTDJ010000032.1:7036-7883 GCA_964612835.1 Candidatus Woesearchaeota archaeon | reverse complement strand
AAATTAGGGAAGCAAATATGCGCCATCTTCTTCAACGGGTGAAGGAACTTGAAAAAAAACAGAGTCATGTGCCCACAATCATTAATAAGTTTGAACAAGAGCTTACGCATCAAGAAATGAGGGATCATCAGCAGGAAATCAACACAGGAACAGAAAAAGCGGTGAAACTTGAAAAGGAACTGCGAAGCGTGCGCGATGCACTTCAAGACTGCCGATCAAAAATTTCCGGTTCTCGAGAAATGATCAATAACATCACAAAGCTCGATGTATGCCCAACCTGCAAACAAGAAGTAACCCACACCCACAAACATGCGATGGGGCAAAAGGAATCTTTAACCATAAAAGAATTCGAAAAAAAGCTCGAGCTCCTTGCCCAAGAAGAAAAATCAAAAGAGGAGTTACTGAAAGAGATGAGGATGGCAATTGAAAAGCTGATGGAATCCCAAAGAAAAAATGACCTTCTCGCTCTTAAAAGAGAGCAGGTAAAACAAAGAAAAGCAGAGCTCAATGAGATTACTTCAGACATTCAGTCCTCAAAAAAAATGGCTGAGAAGCTGGATACTGACAATAAAGAGGGAGGGAAAAAAATAGAGGCGATGGCAGATGTGGAAAAAAGGGTGCATGCGATCAAGAAAGATGAAGAGAAGCTCCAAAAAGAATTTCGTGCATTAGAGATCCACCATACGGAATTAATAAAGGACCTTGAAAAGTATACAGACCTTCTTGCAGTTATCTCTCGCCTTATTCTCGAAATGGATCAGCAGAACGAGCAGCTCAAGAGAATGAAGGAAATTTCGAATTGGCTTGAGCAGTACTTCCTGCCATTAATGTCCCAAATCGAAAAGAA
>CAZTDJ010000032.1:0-7026 GCA_964612835.1 Candidatus Woesearchaeota archaeon | reverse complement strand
GTGATGGTAAAAATCTATACGGAATTTACCTTTCTCTTCCAGAAGTGGGCGGGGATGCTTATTGATGGAGAGCTGATGAGCGCGCGATTGGATTATGATTTTAGCCCGTTGATCGAGCAGAATGGATATGACATAGGATATGAGGATCTTTCGGGTGGGGAAAAAACCGCGCTTGCGTTAGCATATCGGCTCGCGCTCAATCAGCTTGTCACAGAAATCCATGGGAAGATTAAAAGCAAAGACCTTCTCATCCTTGATGAACCGACAGATGGCTTCTCAACAGAGCAGCTTGACAGACTGAAGGACGTTGTTTCAGAAATCAAGGCAAACCAGATTATCATCGTTTCTCATGAAAGCAAAATAGAAAGCTTTGCTGATCATCTTCTCAGAATTTCAAAAGAAGGGCATGTAAGCTCGATTACTCAATAATCAAAAAGGCAAACCCTGTTTTTTTCTCTTTTTTCTTTCGATAATCGAAGAGATAATTTTCCTATCATTCACTTTCAAAAAATACTCAGCAGTCTCTTTTGGGTTTCTTCCTTCCAAGTTGGTGTCATACTGCGACCCGTCATATCTCCTAAAGAAAATATCCTCTCCGTTGGTGACGATTAAATTGACTGGCCTTCCCCACATCGTATAAAGATTTTTCATCGTGGGAATTGCGTACCTTTCGTCCAATTCCATCCCCGTATACTTGTGGACAAAAAGAAGCTCTTTCCTGTTTTTGTAGTTCCCATCAACAAGGTAGATGTACGGGTTCCCTGCATTCACAAGCCTGCGGGTAAGAAAATTTTTGATTACGCTGGAATCATAGCTTATCTCGTCTGTTTTCTCATTGTAATAGTATATCTTTTGCTCTTTGCAAAATTGATCATCGATAAAGGTGTCTAAAAACGTGATATCATTATAGTCCCTCCTCACTTCAAAGATTTTCTTCTGGCCCGCTCCCAAGAGGATCTCTCCAGGATAGCGATCCGCATATGCAAACCATTTTTCTGGAATTTTTTTCGTTATTCGTTCAATGCTGCCTTCTGCATATCTTTTTTTAAATTGAATAAAGGGGTCAAAAAGGGGAATTTTTGATTTTATCCTCAAAAAATGATCCAACACTTTATACCTTTTCATGAGCGCGACGACTGCAGGATACTGGTTCCATGCATCAGCCAATTCTTCAAGGGTATGCTTTTTTTCCACAGGGCCGAGCTTCTCAGCAGAAAAAAAATTTTTAAAGGTTTCAAAAGGCCCTTCCTTCAGCTTGAGATGCTCTGTTTTCTTGTAAAAATTTACAAAGTGATTGAATAAGGGAATATCCTTCCTGGCCTGATTAACCTCTTCCTCAATCTCTTTGATTGTCGTGTGCTTATTCATCATCTGGGCTTTCCGATAGTCCTCCCAATATTTGGGAATGTCTCGTTCACGATACATCCCTTTAATCAAACCCATCTTGCCATCTTTCAAGCATTCCTTAAAAGTAAAAAATTCAGTCAATGATTCTTCAAGATTAAACTTCTTGTTCTTCTTGCTTCTCTCATACAAGTTTTTGAAAATGACAAATTCATCCCACTTATCGAGGATATCAAAATCATCGCATTCTTCATGGGCCTTGTTATGCCTTCCTGTATTCCATTTGTAATCAATGTAACGGTAAAGCTCAATACCCAACTTATAGGGATTGATTCTGTCCCGCATTTGGAATACTGCTGAGCAATGGTCCGCGTAATCAACCACATCCTCTGCTTTCATCGCTTTTTCCGTCATAATGCGTGAGTGCCAGTATGCTGCCCATCCCTCATTCATAATTTTAGTTCTTGCTTGAGGGGAAAAATAGTACGCCTCTTCCCGAATCATCCACAGGATATCCTTTTGCCATTCTTCCAAAACCTCTGAATGCTCAAAAAGGAACTGGAGAACATCAAGTTGGGGTTTCGCTGGAAAAGCCTTTTTTTCTTGCTTCTTCTGCTCAAGTTGCTTCTTCTGCGCTTCAAGAGCGGATTTAGGATTGACATAAGAATCAAGATATCCTTTTCCTTCTTCCACAGGGATCTTCAAACTTTCCATATTCGCCTCTTGAACTTCTTCTTTGCCGCTCCTTTTAAAGAACAAGGAATGATAGTCAATAAGATTCTCCAAAGAAAGGCAACTATCAATGAAGTTTTCAATTTTTTCCGGACCATGGAGGTCAATGTACTTCTCTATTTTGACGCGGTGGTTCGCCATTTGATCGTGCATCTTCCTGTTTGTTTTTTCAAAGTTAAGATTATTTTTAAAAAAATCACAATGTCCATACACATGCGCTATAACCAGTTTTTGATCCGCAATCCCGTTTCCCTCGAGAAGGTATGCATAGCACGGATCGCTATTGATCACCATCTCATAGATTTTTGACAGCCCATACTTGCTCATCTTGTGCATCTTCTCCCACTCCATTCCAAATCTCCAGTGGGGATACCTCGCCAAAAAACCCGTGTTTGCCGCAGCAACATTCACCTGATCATAATCCAATATCTCAAAAACAACATCAAAGAAGTCAAGGCCATAGTCCCTCGCGTATTGCTCAATCTCGTACTTTAATCTTTTCAACTTTGTCGGAAATTTTTTTGTGGGGTTCATTTTTTGCTTGAGATGTTCTTCTTGAATAATTTTTTTATTGCGTCGTATACCTCCCCGGTATCAGAGAGCCACGCCATTCGTAACGCGGGATGGGCGTTTCCAAATTTCCGGTCAAGGATATCATAAAAATTCGCTTTGCTGGGGCTGATCTGTGAATAGAAAAATCCATTAGAGACGGGAAGGATTTTTTTTGAGAGGGCGCTAAAGCTTTCTGCAAAATCAAAGGGTTCTCCATCAGAGAACTGGGCGACATAAATATTCCATTCAGCAGGAGTATACTCTTTCTTTATAATGTCTGAACAAAGGTTGTATGCGCTTGCAAAACTTGTTCCTCCTGACGCATTGATGGTATAAAAATCATTCTCTGTATACACGCGGTTTGCCTCTACGTCGTGGGTGATGTACTCCAATTTTAAATTTTTGTGCGTATGCTTGAGCAGAAGCTCCATCAATCGCGCCATCCTTCGGGCAATATCCATATTATGGTACATTGAGCCGGAAACGTCGAGAAGGTAGAAGAGCACCGCGTTGATTTCTGGCGCCTCAAAAGATTTTCTTGCCTTGTACCGCGTATCTTGCTTAACAGGATAAATAAGGGGGTCATCAGGATTATACTCCCCGCTTACCAGCTGCCTTTTCAAAGCCTCCCGGAATGTCCTCTTGAAACTTCGCAAAGAATCTGGGCCGGTTTTTGAGATATTAGTGTACTTGTATTTTTCTTGGGTGATCTGCCCCTTGCCTTTGGGCTCAATATTGGGCAATTCCATCTCCTCCACTATAATTTCGACAAGCTCGTCAAGAGAAACATCGACCTCAAAGAAATGCTCGCCTGGGTCTTGTCCAGGTTGGTTGCCTTCCCCATCTCCCTGCCCAATCCCCTCTTTTCCATCGCTATACTTGAAGCGGGGAATTTCAATATTTCGAATGGGGATTTTAATAACCTGTTTTCCTTTCCTGCCGGTTAAGTCCCCATAATTAATAAAAAGTCTTAAGTTTTTTCTTACCAGATTTTTCGCGATTTTTTTAAATCTTGGATAATCCGGGTGGACCATGTTCCAAACATTTAATTTTTCGCGCTCCCTCGTGCGAAGATACTGGCGACATAGATAAGAACATCATTGGAGCATACCTCACAATAGCCAAAGTCCTTGATCATTCTCTGCTTCAGGATATCAATCTTCTTCTGGGTCTCATCGTCCACAACACTGGAAACCATGCTGGAAAGCTTGATGACGTCCTTCTTATCCTCAAAAAGCTTTAATTCGAGAGCCTTGTTCAGCCTTTCGTTTGACTGATAGTTGAATTTCTTCCCTTCAAGGGCTAATTTTGCTATATAATTCATCAGTTCTCTTCGAAAATCATCTTGTCTTCCTTCGTCAATTCCAATCTTCTCCTCAATAGAGCGCATCAGCCTCTCGTCAGGCTCTTCATCCTCTCCTGTGTAAGGATTTTTTACTTTCTCATCCATGGAATACGCCTTTAAATTGTCAATATAATTTGAGCATAATTTCTGTATTGCCTCGACATCCCCGGAAATTGCTTTCTGCACCTCATTTTTTACAATATCCTCATATTCGCGCTTTACCAAAGAGAAAAGCTCTGTGTAGGTCTTTCTGGCTTCAGCGCTTCCGATAACAGAATGGTTTTTCAGTCCCATTTCAAGCTCCTTAAGCACCATGAACGGGTTCACGCACTTGTATCCCTCGAGGGTAAGCGCATTTGAAATCTTATCCTGGATGTATCTAGGGGATACTCCTTCTTTTCCTTCCTTTTCCGTGCTATCCTTGAGCTCTTTAATATTGTCCGGCGTATATCCCGGCAATATCTTTCCATTATAGAGCTTTGCTTTTTGCAGCAGGGTAATATCTGCTTTGTCAGGATCTTCAAGTCTTGTTAAGACAGCCCATAAAGAGGCCATTTCAATCGTGTGGGGCGCGATATGCCTCCCCCGCACTTTCCCATTTCCATAGGTTTTCTTGTAAATCTTGACTTCATCATCTAATTTTATAGCATACGGGATTGTAATCTTAATTGTTCTATCCCTGAGCGCCTCCATAAATTTATTGCCAACAAGCTTCTCATATTCCGGCTCATTGGTGTGCCCAATAATCACTTCATCAATATGGGTTTGGGCAAATTTCTTTGGCTTGATGCTGTGCTCTTGGGTCGCTCCTAGAAGATCATAGAGAAACGCAACATCTAATTTTAATATCTCAATAAATTCAGCAATTCCTCGATTGGCCACATTCAGCTCTCCATCAAAGCTAAACGCCCGTGGATCTGAATCAGCACCGTACTGCGCAACTTTCCTATAATTGATGTCTCCTGTGAGCTCAGTCGCGTCCTGATCTTTCTCACTTTTTGGCTGCATCGTCGCGATCCCCACCCTATCAGCCTCTGAGAAAACCAAGCGGTGCACCTTCACATGAGATAAAATTTTTTTGAGATCTCCCCCATACTTTCTCTCAAGATCTTTATACCAAAACCTGCAGTGCGGACACACTTCCCCCTCAAGAAGATGTTTGAGTTCTGGAGCGGGATTCCGAGGATCAACGTCTTTGGAAAAAATTTTTGAAAGCGCAGCTGGCCTAATTTTTTTTGGCAAAAGGAGCAAAGGTTCTTCATTCATGGGGCATTGATACAGATCATTCTCGATATTCCAGCTGAAGCTGTAAAGCTTTCCTTCATCTTTTCGGGTATACTCCTCAAGCCCTCTTTTAAAAAGCCTGACAATCGTGCTCTTTGAGCTTCCGACTGGCCCCTCGAGCAGAATCATTCTTTTTTCAGGACCTCTGCAATCTGCGGCAGCCTTTAATACGCGCACTAATTCCATAAGGGGCTTGTCCAGCCCAAAAACCGCGTCTTGGCCGCTTCCAAAAGGGTCGCTAAAAAAATGATAACTTGTAATCTCTTCTTTCAGCTCTGATCTCTTTGTTGTTCCATAAGAAACAATCATATCATGAAGTCTCTGAAATGCGTTTCTCACGATAGCGGGATCTTTTTGGACAATCCCGAGATAATCATCATAACCGCCTTCCCACATTAATCTTTTTATTTCTTCTGTATTCTGTTCTTCTGCAATATGCTCGAGCAAAGACGTTGGTTGGCTCTCTTTTTGTTTCATGTTGTGCTTAAAAGGGGGGATATTTCCCACTTCCAATTTTTTGACTTCAAATTATACACATTACCCCTAAATAAAGCTTTCTGTTAAGCGCCACCCATTAGAAAAAATAAAAAGAGTTATATACGCTCTTGATCTTTTTTGGAAAGAAAATGAAGGTCATCAAGCTGGGGGAGTGCACGAGAGAAATCATCAATCCTATCAAACAAGGGAAGATCTTCATTTATCCTACAGATACCATCTATGGGATAGGGTGCAATGCTTTAAAGAAAAAAAGCGTTGAGAAAATAAGGGCCATAAAAATGAGAGACAGCAAGCCCTTTTCTGTTATCGCCCCCTCAAAGCAATGGATCAAAAAACATTTTGTATTCAAGAAAGATCTTTTGAAAAAACTTCCTGGAAAATATACGCTCATTCTCAAAGAAAAGAAGAGAAAAATGGTGGCGCCGAATGTGGCTCCTGGATTAGATACTTTGGGGATACGAATTCCAAAACATCCTTTTGTCTTGTACATTCAAAAAGCGGGCGTTCCTTTTGTCACCACGTCTGTAAATCTCTCAGGAAAGCCGCACGCAAAAAACCTTAAGGAGATTCCCAAAAGGATTATGAACAGCGTTGACTATAGTATTGACGCGGGTGATATACAAGGGAAGCCTTCTGTTCTCATTGGACCTGATGGAAAAACAATCAAAAGGCTATGAGCGATACTGGCCTTTTTTTGAAGGCCCTTTTGTTTTTCCTGTTCTTTGCGCAAGATATCCCATAATCATCTTGGAAAGTCCATGATACATCGGTTTCTGCATTTCCCGCGGCAACAAATCAATAAGGTAAGAAGCGACTGTCGCCTTCATGACAAAATCAATGTCCCCCTTATCAACAAGGCCATTATGGTAGCCAAACACCAATGACTCGAGAGGGTTCAATCTGCCAAAGTATCTCTGTTGTAGAGATTTTTCGCTTTGGGGCATATACGCTCTGCTCTTTTTTTCCAGAGGGTTTATTGTGCGCGATCCTCCCCCAAAATAAGGATTATCCTGAACAATCCTCTGCAAACCATAAGCTGGTTTCGCTCCTCCATACCCCTTATTTTTTGGTTGTGTGTTGTACATATTTTCCTCCTGTCACCTTTTTGACTGTCTAGAAACTATGTTTGTTTTGAACTATTTAAATAAAATGAAACTAAAGAAAAGGGGTATGGGACAAAAAAGTACTTTTCACTCTCCCTGCTCCTTCTTAATACTTAATTCTCGCACCTTGCGGTGAAGCGTTTCGTACCTCAGCCCTATTTTCCGAGC
>CAZTDJ010000031.1:4456-8012 GCA_964612835.1 Candidatus Woesearchaeota archaeon | reverse complement strand
AAAAGGCCGTACCCGGACGAGCTCTACATTGTCGAGGATAAAGATAAAAAATTAACCTTCCAGTTTTTTGTGCAAGGTGAATCTCTCCAACAATGAAAAAATTATTTTTTTTTTTTTTCTTTATTGGGATTTTATTGAGTTTGAATGTTTTTGTTGAGAATAGATGCTGCGAAAAAACAGTCCAGGGGGACTTCTGTGTGTATACGGACTCTACCAATTGTGATGCAGGGTATAAATCAGTTCCCACAAGCTGCGAGCAGACAAATTACTGCCAGCTTGGTTGTGGAATTTCAGAAAGCGAAGGACGATGCTACAAAAATGTTCCCAAAGCCCTTGTTGACAACAAAGGCAACGCGACATGGATTCCCAATCCTAATTGCGATGTCCCCCAATGCAAAAAAGGGTGCTGCACGCTGTCTTCAGAATGTTCATATACAACCCAAACGCGCTGCAAGATTGAAACTTCAAATTATGCTGATTTAATGATGCAGTTTGATCCTGCCGCTGAATCTGAAGTTGCGTGTTTGGACAGTTGCAGGAGCGCGGAAAAAGGATGCTGTGTACAAGGGCAGGGAGAATGCGCGTACGGAACACGGGCAGCGTGTGATGTCGCGACAGATGTGGGCCAGGGGCTTGGATTCCAAAAAGATACCTTTTGCAGCAACACAAAATTAAATTGCAACTGCGCCCCCAAACAAAAGAAAGGATGCGCGGGTGAAGATGTATACTGGTTTGACAGCTGCGGCAATCCTGAAGAAGTCGCCCAAGATTGCGATTATACCGCGGGAACTCTGTGCAAAGAATCCGGAGGAACCGCAAGCTGCGTTTCTGTAAACTGCAATAATCTTGCAACAGATTCTTTCTCGCCCAATGCAGGAGGCAATAAGAAAAATGGAGAGAGCTGGTGCGCCTATGAGGGGCCTGTGGGATATGGAAGAGACCTTGTGGGTTCACGGCATTATCGCTCGATGTGCATCAACGGGGAAGAGATTGTAGAGGAATGCCAGGACTTCAGGGAGGAGATTTGCGTTCAGGGAGTTCAAGGAACCCAGCCCCTTCCTTTGTTGCAGTCATTTGGCCAGCTTTCCGGGAATTATATTGAAGCGAACTGCAGGCAGAACAGATTCCAGAGCTGCTTTTCATGCAATCCTGAGCAAACTCTTGAGGAGTTTATGTCCAATATTGGAAGCAAGGATGACGCAGGTTCAATGATCAACGCATACAAGCAGAAAGTTGAGAAAGCAAAAAAATGTTGTGAAAATATAAATCTGCGTGATTGCTTGTGGATGGGAACAAATGACTATGGAAAATGCATGCCTCAAGTTCCTCCTGGCCAAAATTTTTGGGTGGAAAATGACGCTCAACAACAAGAAGAACAGGGACTCCCTATCGCTTCATACGCGTTAAAGAATACTCCCTCCATTGATGTTGAAAGCTTGTGCAGCAAGGCTTCAGCGGACTGCAAGGTTAGTTTTGCCGCAGGAGGATGGACAGCGCTCCTTGGAAGATTCATGCCTCTTAGCAAAGACTGGGAATGCGTGAACAACTGCCATTGTTTAGACAAGGGATGGATACAGGAGATGTCAACGATTTGTGTTTCTGCGGGAGATTGCGGAGCCTATTATAATTACAAAGGAACATTTGTTGATGAAGGGTTGGCGTACAGCTCTTCCAACATTGATCCTGAATCTGGAAAAATTACAACACAATCAGGATTAAGATTAACAAAAGAAGAAGTTCTTGATTTCAAGGAATTAACCCAGCCCACAAAGTTTGGCGCAAAGCCTGGATTCTGGAGCGAGTTGACTCGTGACACAGGATGGGTTGTTTTATTGAACATGGTCGCCTCTTCTGTATACTCAAAGTTTGCTGCTGAAACAACCTTTGGAAAAGCGGCATTTGCGGGATTTTCCGGACTTCAGCCTTTGGGGAGATTGTTTAGCGGGGATATCGCGGGATTCCAAAGCGTGTACAGAGCGAATGCGGGAAAGTATTTTGGAGCTACTATTAATGGGAATATAGGTTATAATGTCGGTGGGAGTAGTTATCAATATTTAGATGGGTCATGGAATAAGATTACAAATACCGAAAGTGGGGGTCTTATCAAAGAAAAAGTTACAGATCCGAAGACTCTTGGGGAATTAGATAAACAATCAAAATTAACTGGACAAGGACAATGGGCCCAGCGCCTCAATACCGCGATGTGGGTTTACACTGTCTACAAGCTCGTTGACGCGCTGCTTGCGAAGGACAAGACAGTAACAGTTTCTGTTTCCTGCATGCCGTGGCAAGCTCCTGATGGAGGTTCTTCATGCGAGGTTTGCAATTTTGACAAAAAAGGATGCACCCTTTACAAATGCAAGAGCCTTGGAAAAAATTGCCAGCTGCTCAATTCGGGAAGCGGCAACGAGACCTGCGTCCAATTAAATAAAAATGACGTGAATTCCCCTATTATCACTTCATGGAAGGAAGTGTTGACATCTCCCTACGCCCTTACAGAAACAACCTCCCAAGGGAACAAAGGATTTACAATCAATCCGCAAATCAAACCATTCACTCCTCTGGCGATAGGCATTCATACCAATGAGCCCGCGCAGTGCAAGATTTCCCTCAACGGCTCAACCCCGTATGACAAGATGCCCCTTACCTACTTTGGAAGTGACCTCTACCTCTATAATCACACAATGGTATTTAGTGTCGCTTCACAGGAAAGCCTTGAAAAGCAAGGATTGACATTAGTGAATGGCGGCAATATCCTCGCGTATGTTCGGTGCAAGGACGCAAATGGGAACGCGAATAGCAATGATTATTTTGTGAAGTTCAGCGTTGAGAAAGGTCCTGACTTGACGCACCCCTCTCTTGAAGGGACAAGCATCAAGAACAACGCGTTCATGCCCGCCTCTGTCAACACGACTGATTTCAGGTTGTATGTCAATGAACAAGCAGCGTGCAAATGGGATTTCAAGGACGGAGAGTATGAAAACTTGAATAATACTATGACCTGTTTAGCTACTCCCTTCGCAAGCTCTTCGGTGTATTATGGATTGTACGAATGCCAGACCACGCTTTCGGGAATTAGGGATAAGCAGCAGACAACGTACTATTTTAGATGCAATGATCTTTCTGGAAACAAGAATGGGGAGAGCTTTGTCTTCAATCTTCACGGAACAGAAAAACTTTCCATTCGTGATGTCGCTCCTGCGGGAAAATGGTATAGGGAAAATGTGACATTGAAGGTCGTGACAGAGAAAGGAGCTGAAAGTGGAAAGGCAAACTGCGCGTTCTCTGAATCAAACACAACAATCTTTGAAAATATGATCCTCTTTTACGAGACCAACGCTACCGTGCACAGCCAGTTCCTCACCCCTGCAAAAGGCGTCCACACATTCTTTATTATCTGCAAGGACAGCGCGGGAAATGAGGACAGAACCTCAACAACAATAGATGTCACGGTTGATGTCACCGCGCCGCAAATCAAGATTTTGTATACAGGGGCCACATTATTCCTGCAGACAGATGAAGAGGCGGACTGCGAGTACAAGGCTGATGAGCGATT
>CAZTDJ010000031.1:0-4446 GCA_964612835.1 Candidatus Woesearchaeota archaeon | reverse complement strand
CAGCTGGCGAAATCGCATGAGGCCTCATTGAGCTTGGATGAGCAGGGGAAAATATATTACATCAAGTGCAAGGACGCGTTCGAGAACGTGGCAGAGTACGTCGTGTATCCCTAAGATGGAACAAAAAGCGCAATTGCTCGGGCAGCCATTTATTTATATTTTCGCCATCATTGTCGCGGCGCTTATTCTGGCTTTTGGAGTGAGGATGACATTGAAGCTGAAGGATACAGGGGAGTATGTGAGGCTGATTGATTTTAAGAACGAGCTTGAAAAGAATGTCAATGTGTACTACAGCTTCGATGCGGGGTCCAATGATTTTTTTCAGGTTTCCCTGCCGCCTTCCTTGAGGTACGCCTGTTTTTACAATCCTGATAAGGCCATCGTAAATAGCGAATATCCCGAGTTGAATAAAATAGTGGTGTATAGAAAAGATAATCTGTATTTCCTCCCTCTTGACGCTTTTCCTAATAAACAAACCTCTTTCAAGATTGAGAAGCTGAAGACTCTTGAGGAAAATCCCAAATGCATTAAGAATGGGATGAAATACCATCTCATCAGCCAGGCGACGTATGTTGAAGTTAAATAGAACAAGCAGTCTTTTTTTAAAACTCCTCAAAATCTGCAAAAAATAACAAGATTTACAAAAAATTTTCCAGAATCAAAAACAAGACAAAAAATTAATTGGGAAGAAAAAATTGAGATTAGCGAAAGATTTAAATAGGAGTCTTATATATATTTATATAATATGGTTGAAGCAACTCTTTTACATAGCCCAACGTTAGAATCGGTGTTTATGGTAGAGAAAACTATCCAAAAATATAGCCAAAAATATGGCAAATATCAGCTCTGGAAAAAACTCCCTAAAAAAATGATGTATCAAACATTTCAAGTTATTTTAGACTATCTCGAACAATCTGGAAAAATCATTATAGATAAAGAAGGGTGCATTATTTGGACTTTTAACCCGGAAAGAATAAAAAGACTAATTAAAGAAGACCTAATTGTGCGATGAACAAACAAATTCATGTAGCTTTTATTACCCTTAAAATCAAGCAAGAATGGGAAGCGCTTAAAGATGGCAAATTTGAAGACAAGCAGCTCTACAAATTTATCAATAGATCTATTGATGATCTCAAAGCAAATCCCACTTGTGGAATCAAAATTACAAAACATCTTTGGCCAAAAGAATATGTCCGAAAATTTGGAATAACAAACCTATGGAAATACGATCTTCCTAACGCTTGGAGATTGATTTACACCATAGAAACTGATGAAATTAGGATAGTTAACATCATTCTTGAATGGTTTGATCATAAAGAATATGAAAAGAGATTTAAGTACTGAGATTGCCATGTTACGAAATGCAAAAGAAGATACAGGTTAAACAAAAATTTTTGCAAGATAGCAAAATTCTTGACACCCATATCGACTATCCCAATGTTGAACAATGCGCTTTTGTGGGCTTCGGTGAAATCCTTTCATTTGTTCAAATTTTCATGATATACCCTCTTTAAGTAAAAATATGTTCTGCCATTAAAAGACCTGCGAGCCTGATTTACATTTTAGATAAATAAGAACATGCAGTATAAAATTTTCTATTTTTAGAGGATTTCACCAAGGTCCTTTTATGGAAAAGTAAAAAAAGGAAAGAAATCCCTGTATTGGGAAGATGTGGCATATGGGAATGAAAAACAGGGCTCAGGCTGAAACATTGAACTGGGTCTTTATTCTTGTCGCGGGAGCGATCGTCCTTGGATTTTTTGTTTATTTTGTGTTCAATCTTACAGAATCCTCATCAAAGAAAACAGCTGTTCAACTTTCCAACGCGCTTGAAGAAAAAATGAACGCTTTCGCCTTCTTGCATGATCAATACGATATGTTTACCCTTCCATTCAAAACTTCTTTTGAAGTGCAATGCGGATCCCTTCAGGTAGAGAATTCCCCCTCAAAACAAGCGCTCCACCACATTGTTTTTTCTCCCTCACTCCTCGGGGGGAAAGAGGTTTCCTTGTGGACTAAGCGGTGGAAGATGCCCTTTCCCATAACAAATTTTTTTTATCTTTCTGACAAAGGGCATGAGTATATCCTCATCTCAAATCAGCAGACCAAGGATTTTGTGGACTCCCTTTTTATCCCGTCCATTTTCGCTGTCGAGAAAAGAATAGCATATACTGTTTCTGAACTCCAGCAGAGAGCAAAAACAAAAGGTCTTACGGTTGTTTTTTTTAAGGAACCATCTCCCCAGGATATCGTTTTGACGAACGATGCCACCGTGCTAAAAATAGAAGGAAATAAAGAAAAAGGAAAAGTCACTTTTTACAATGAAGGGGGAAGTATGGAGTATATGGGGGAGGAGATGCTGGTGGGCGCGATTATTGCTGGAAAGAAATCTTCTTATCAGTGCTCTTTTGAAAAGTCTCTCGAGAGGATGAGGACCATGACATTTATTTATGGGGAAAAAGCGAAGAGGCTTGGACAAAAAACAGAAACATGCGATAGTTTGTACGCGGGGATAAGCTCCGCATTGCGGCAGTATGGGAACATGAAAGGCTCCCAGGAAATACTGAACACTGCCCAGATATTAAAGAATGAAAATGACAGGCTACGGGGTGAAGGCTGTGCCCCTGTTTTTTAAAAAAGCCCAGATGCAGATTCTTGAAACAATTTTTGTATTGATAGTTGTTTTTCTTATTTTAGGGGTTGGACTATACTATTTTTATGACGCATATTTTAAGGATATCCGGGAAGGAGGGGAGAAAATTGAGACGACAGCAGGTTCTGTGTTATTAAGCTTAATCCCATCGATGCCGGAAATACGGTGCAGCACAGGGTTGAATGACGAGGAGTGCGTTGACGTTCTGAAGCTTTTTGCCTTTGTGCAGTATCTTGAAAACAGGAAGACGGAGTATGCCCCTCTTTTCGCGGGAAAGACAATTAGGATCATCCAAGCATATCCAAAAACAGAATCAGGGGAGTGCACTGCCGAGAAAATAAGCCAGCTTGCGTTTCCTGAAAACTGCAATACGTTCACCCTATATGCGGACGGTGGAAAAAGAATTGTTTCTGTTCCTGTTTCTCTGTATTATCCTGAAAAGGATGCTCATTATATAGGCAAGCTGGAGGTCGTGATGTGAGGAAGGGCCAGATGGAGATGATGGGGCTGGTGGTTATTGTAATCCTTCTTTTGTTGGGGGGATTTTTTTACCTTTTGTTCAGCCTTTCTCCTCAAAAAGATTTGGTGGGAAGCGCGCGGGTGTCTCTTTTCGCGGGAAGCTTTTTGAACTCCTTGCTCAAGTATGATCTCTGCCAGGGAACAAGCGTAAAGGAGGCGGTAAAAAGCTGCCATGAAAGGCTCGCGACCTGTGGGAGCGACAGCTGCTCGCTTTTAAAGACAGAGATTAGCGCGATAATGGATGAATTGTGGAAGAAAGGGTATTCTACTGACTTCTCCTTTGAAAATGAGAAGTTCCTTGTTGTTGGGGATTATAGCGGCAGCGGGATAACATATGTTCAATATATTAATGTTCCTGGAAAAGGGGTTTACACCGCGAAAATTCTCTTAGAAGGCTAATACAAGTTATTTGCTACATTCTTTAAAAATGGGGTGTAACTACATAAAGGAGTAACAGCTTTTTGTCCCATTCTTTATTAATCCCTGCGTATTTCTGGTTTAAAAGCCGTTAAACAACAAAAAACAACAAAAATTACCTTTTTGTCCCATATGCGGTATAGAAACTTTTATAAATGGATATTTTTTAGTAATAGTAAGGTTTGATAGTTTGTACGATGTAAAAGTATAGCTATCAAAAAATCTGATTTAATGATAATCAGGTTTAAACAAAAAACAAAACACATGGAGGTGTTTTAAAAAATGCAAGTATTAAACGCAATAAAAAAAATAGCTGCGGTTAGTACAGGTGTTGCAATGTTAGGAGCGACTCTTACCGGTGCGTTGGCTCTGAAACTAAGCGACTACCCTGCCCCATTTGTCGATGCAAATGGCGTCTACGACAATTCGAACGCGTTCGTTGTAGGTGCAAAGGCAGACGCAGCTGATACGTTAGGACTTGCCTTGATTACTGCAAATCTGCAGTTCCTGGCAAAGGAAGAAGTAGACGTTGGAGGAGTTGTTGTAGGAGCAGGCCAAAAGCTCGAAGATTTGCCTTTGGCAAGATCACTTAACGACTCTACAGATGGATTTGGCAGCAGTGTAGACCACACAGATATCTCTGCATTGAAAGATGCCAAGATGCATATAGACATAAACCAGGTAAATGACGACTACGACTATAAGGAAGAACTTTCCATTATGGGAAGATCTGGTTCAGGAAACGTTTCTGTCGAAACTGGTTTGACCTATCAGGGAAATGTTGATGAAGACTGGAAGGATAATGTATTCGTAACCTTGGAGAAAAACTCTTGGGGTTACTACTTTGTCTTTGAAGA
>CAZTDJ010000030.1:0-8344 GCA_964612835.1 Candidatus Woesearchaeota archaeon | reverse complement strand
CACGCGCTGAAACAGGCGCTGGAAGCTCCACCCTTTAGGGTGGAGAGGATGTCACCGCCATGTTTATAAGTTTGCTTCTCCCCAAAAAAATGATGAAAAAAGGCGTCAGTCCTATTATTGCCACGGTCCTCATCATAGGGTTTGTCATTGTTCTCGCTTCTGTTTTGACCCTGTGGGGAATCCCTTTCGCCAAGAAGCAGACCCAAGATGTTGAAAGAGATGTTGTAGGAATTGGATTGATTGGCTCTGTTGACCTTGAATTGAAATCTGTTGAAATCCTGCCGAACCGCAGGGCAAGATTGACCATTGAAAATAAAGGAAAAACAGAGATTGGGGGAGTGTATGCACGATTCTTTGCTACAAACAAGGAAGTGGATACGGTTTCCACGGGGGGGAGCATTCCTGCCTACTCCATAAAAGATTTTACAATAAATTATGATAGCTCTTTGAACGAGATTACAAAAGTGGAAATCTTCCCGCAACTGATTACTGTTGAAAAAGAAAGCATTTCTATTCCTTCTATTTCTGACTCCCAATATGTACCTCTGCAAAAAGCGTGTATATCTCCCACAGACTGTGGAGAAGGAAAAGCCTGCTGCAAAGGGAGCTGCGTTACTATTGAATGTATAGATGACTCAATATGCAATGGGGGAACATGCGAGAATCCTGATGATTTGTTAAACCCCTGCTATGCATATTGCTATAATGGGGAAGGGATTATGCCCCCATTATGCGTTGATGATGATCAAGATACCTATAATTTTACAGGGGGGGACTGCGGCCCTATTGATTGCGATGACAATAATCCCTCCATCTTTCCCGGGGTTCCTGAAGCATGCAATGGGGAAGATGATAACTGTGACGGACAAGTTGATGAGGGGTATGATGAGGATAATGATGGATTCACAACCTGTGGGGGAGACTGCAATGATGCAAATCCCGCGGTAAAACCAACTGCGACAGAGACCTGTGATTCCATTGACAATGATTGCGATGGATTGACTGATGAAGGAGGAGTATGCGGCGGAGGCGGAGGCGGTGACAAAATCAGCAAAAAATTAAGATAAAAAGACAAAGATTATAAATCTAAAAAGCCCATATCAAAAAATGAAAAAAAAAGGGGTTAGCACGCTTATTACAACTATCCTTATCATCAGTTTAGTTTTTGTGCTTGCATCTCTTCTCACTCTTTTTGGGGTTTCTTTTACAAAAAAACAGACAGCGGATGTTGAAAAAGAATTTGCAAGTGAACTTGGACTTTTAGGAACAGTCAACCTTAAATTAAAAAATTTTCAAATTTTACCAAACAATAATGCAAAAATGACTATCGAGAATCAAGGGAAAAAGGATGTTGAAAAGGTACATGTGCGCTTTTTTAATAATGATGGGAGGATAGATACTCGATTAACAACTAGTGGTATTACTGCCTATTCAATAAAAGATTTTGTTGTTGCATATGACAATTCATTTAATAAAATTGTTAAAGTTGAAATCTTTCCACAAGTTATTGTCAATGGACAAAATATTTCTTTGCCATCTCTTTTTGATTCTAAAAAGGTAGCAGAATTAAAGAGTTGTACAACATCCCTCGAATGCGATAATGAAGATATATGCTGCAGTGGTAGTTGCCTGAATGCACAGTGTTCAAGTAATAGTAAATGTGTTGGGGGTGCATGCCAATTCGTAGAAGATCCTTGCCTTTCTTATTGTACCAATTATGGTACGGGGAGTGGGGACGGTGGAGCAGGTAGTAATGAAAATCCAACAAGCTGTATTGATAGTGATGCTGATGCTTATGATACTTGCGATCCAGACATGGATTGCAATGACAATGAGGCCGCAATAAACCCGGAAGCATTAGAAGTCTGTGATGGAGTAGATAATAACTGTGATGGTTTTTTGGATGGAACGGACAATGATGGTGATACTTATAATTCAAGCGTGGTAAGTTGCGGGCCTGTTGACTGCAATGACAGTGATGCAACAATAAACCCCGGGGCATCAGAAACCTGTGATGGTCTAGACAATAATTGTGATGGATCAGTTGATGAGAATAATGTTTGCGGCGGAGGCGGTGGTGGGGGAGGTGGAGAACCAATTGGGGGAAAGAAACTAAAGCTACTATGAAACTAACTTTGTTTATTAATAGTGTAATTGAAAAAGCTAAAAAAAATCCAAAAGTAGTTGTATTTCCTGAAAGTGAAGATCCTAGAATTACAAAAGCAGCACAGATTGCTATCAAGAAAAAAATTGCTTTTCCAATTGTTCTTAGTAAAAAATCCATTAAAGGAGTAAAAACATTGAATCATCTCAAGACAGAAAAATTGGAAACTTATGCAAAAAAGCTTTATGAAATAAGGAAGGAAAAGGGGCTTAGCTTTGAAGGGGCCATGAAACTTTTAAAAGATCCAAATTATTTTGGAACAATGATGGTTTATAGCGGAGATGCTGACGGAATGGTTTCTGGTTCACTTAGCCCTACAGCTGATGTCTTAAAGCCAGCATTCCAGATTATTGGAAAAAAAGCTGGTTTTCAAAAGGTATTTGGTGTGTTTTTTGCAGCAATCGATCATAAAATATTATTGCTTGCAGATCCAGTTGTAAATATCGAACCAACTTCTGAAGAACTCGCAGAAATTGCTATTGGGACGGCAGATTTAGCAAAATTAAATGGAATCATCCCTAAAGTTGCATTGCTGTCTTTTTCAACAAAAGGTTCAGCTCAACATCCATTAGCAAAAAAAGTTAGCGATGCTGCAGCTATAGCAAAAAGTAAAAGACCGGATATTATTTTAGATGGAGAGATGCAACTTGATGCGGCAATAGTCCCAGAGGTATGCAAAATTAAATGCCCAAAGTGCAATCTAAAAGGGAATGCAAATGTCCTTATTTTTCCGGATCTTCAAACAGGCAATATCTCCTATAAGATTATGCAAAGAATTGCAAAAGCAAAGATGATTGGACCGGTGCTTGTTGGGCTGAAAAAACCAATTAATGATCTTAGCAGAGGCTGCTCTGTAGATGATATTGTTAATTTGGCAGCACTTACATCCATCCAAGCAAAAAAATGAAATTTCTTGTTGTTAACTGCGGAAGTTCTTCCATTAAATACCAGATTATTGAAAAAGAAGAAAAATTATTGCGTGGATTACTTGATGGAATAGGAACAAAGACATGCAGACTAAAAATGCAAACAAAAAAAGGAACACAAGAAGAAAAAGTTAATGTTGATAGCTATGAAATGGCATTAAAAATTGTTTATTTAAACCTTAAAAAATCCAATTTGCTCAAAGAAATAAAGGCAGTTGGTCATAGGGTTGTGCATGGTGGGGAAGAGTATAGCAAATCAGTTATTATAGATTCTAAAGTAATCAAGGCAATAAAAAAATATTCTTCCCTTGCCCCCCTCCACAACCCCATAAATCTGGGGGGGATTCTGTTCTTTCAGAAGAAATTAAAGGTCCCCCATGTCGCTGTTTTTGACACAGCTTATCACCACACAATCCCTAAAAAAAATTTTCTGTATGCTCTTCCTTCACAGCTTTACCATACCCATGGAATACGCAAATATGGGTTTCATGGCATTAGCCACCAGTATGTTGTTGAAGAAGCTTCCCGCCTCTTTAAAAAAAGAGATGCGAAAATCATATCGTGCCATTTGGGAAACGGCTCCTCTATCAACGCGAATTATAATGGAAAAAGCATTGATACCAGCCTTGGATTTGCAACCATTGATGGAGTGATTATGGCAACGCGGGCGGGGTCTTTTGATCCAGGAATCGTTGTGTATCTTTTTGAAAAAGGATTTTCTTTGAAGGAAATCCGCGACATCTTATATAACCGGGCGGGCCTATTTGCGCTTTGTGGACAAAAGGATTTACGCATCATTCTCAAAAGAAAAAAGGAAAAGAAAATGCGGCTTGCGCTTGACATGCTCTGCGCCAGCGTAGCAAAATTTATTGGTAGTTTTGCGACAGTACTCAATGGAGTTGATGCAGTGGTTTTTACAGCAGGGATAGGGGAAAATGCGTGGGAAATCAGGGAACGTGTGTGCAAACATCTTTCATTTTTAGGAGTGA
Organism: Candidatus Woesearchaeota archaeon; assembly: GCA_964612835.1. Taxonomy (GTDB): domain Archaea; phylum Nanobdellota; class Nanobdellia; order SCGC-AAA011-G17; family JAGVXY01; genus CAZTDJ01. The sequence goes on along the minus strand of CAZTDJ010000030.1, from coordinate 4,265 downwards.
GATTAAATAAGGGAAAAAATAAAAAAAATGCAGTTGTTATTTCAACACCTAATTCTAAAGTCCGTATTTTTGTTATTCCCACAGATGAGGAAAAAAAGATTGCTGAAGAAACGGAAAGAGTAATTCGCAATACATCTTACTTCTTGTAGTTCAAAAGAAAATGAGCCAATAAACGAACCCCATATCCTGTCGCTCCCGCCACCACATAATCAGCAAGATATTTAGGAGATGATGCCACCCACGAAACTCCCGCAATGTCCAGGTGAGCCCATTCTTTGCACTCTACAAACTCCTTCAAAAATGCCCCCGCCGTGCATGTTCCTGCTTTTCCCATACTCCCCAAATTTCTTAAATCCGCAATAGCGCTTTCCATATCTTTGGAGTATTCCTCAAAAAGAGGGAGCCTCCACAACAGCTCTCCTGTTTCTTTTCCCGCATGTTCCAATGCTTCTGCAAGTTTATCCGAGGGGGTCATTAAGCCTGCCGCTACATCCCCCAATGCAATAATGCACGCCCCTGTGAGAGTTGCCAAATCAATAACCACCTCCGGCTTGTATCTTCCTGCATACGCAAGAGCATCAGCTAAAATAAGTCTGCCTTCTGCATCAGTATTCAATACTTCAACGGTTTTTCCATTTGAGATTGTAACAATGTCTCCTGGTTTCATGGCCTTTCCACCAGGAAGATTCTCTGTAAGCGGGAGAAGCCCAACCACTCTTAAAGGAATTTGCAATTGTGCAAGGGCAGTAAAAAGAGAAAGAACCACAATTGCGCCACACTTATCAAACTTCATTTCGTCCATTGCTTGGCTGGGCTTTATGGAAATGCCCCCGCTATCAAACGTTATTCCTTTGCCAACAAGCACGACAATAGGGGAATCCCTTTTTCCTGTATAATCAAGAATAACAAATTTAGGTTCCTGAAAGCTCCCTTGGGCAACTCCAAGAAGACCACCCATCCTCTCTTTTTCAATCTCTTTTCTGTCCAGTACTCTGCAGGTGAACTTGTTTTTCCTCGCAAGTTCTTGAGCAATCTTTGAAACTGCAGTCGGAGTCGCAAAATTTGCCGGCTGATTTGCCATATCCCTTGCTAATAGTGCAGCGGAGCTTACTGCCCTGGCCATTCTTATCATTTGCTCAAGACGTTTCTCTGCGCTAAGAAGAAAAAGAGTCTGAAGTTTATCTTTTTCATTTTCTTTTGTTTTGAATTTGGTAAATGAATAATTTGCCAAGAAAAACCCCTCAATAATTCCCGCAACATACTTTTCCTGTTCCTTGAACGAGGTAAAAAAATTCGTAGCAATGCTCGCCGCATTTTTCTTCACCATCTTGGTTATCTTTGCTGAAATTCGTCTTATTTTTTCAACTGTGCATTCCTCTTTTTTTCCAAAACCTGCAACAATGAGTTTTTTTGGCTCGCATTTTCTTTGCGTTTGAACTGTAAGAATCTCTCCATACTTTCCCTTGAAATTTTCCTGCTTCATCAAATCAGAAACTGCTCCGCCCAAAAGGGCATCGGCCTTTTTGACTTCTTTACTCTTCTCTTTTTCAAATACTCCGAACCATACTACATCGGTGCTAATAAGGAATGGATCATCTTTTGATAGTTTAACTTCCATCTGTTAAAGAAAGAGAAGCTGATTTATAATCTTTATCTTAGAAGGATGAGAGAAGTCCCTTTAAAGGACGGAGTTCATCTCTTATTTCCCCAATAAAAAAAATGATGGTGTTATTGTTTACTTCTGCTCCCCGATACGTTTTGCTCTGTCGATAACTCTCACAAATTCGTGCAACGGTGCTATTTTCGAAATCGCGCTTGGGAAATTTTTTCTGAAGAGAAACAAGAGTATGATCTAATTCGAAAAAGAGGGTATCTAACGTTTGCTTATTCAACTGAAGCAATGGCGTTTCGCACATAGATTGATACTTATCTAAAACAACCTCTGTTCTCACGAGATACTCAAATTCAACTTCTAATAAACCGTGATTTTCCATGATCCAATCCAACACCGAGAAGATATTCTATTTAAATTTTGTGGAAGATGGGGCTGCCCGGATTTGAACCGAGATCTTCTGGTCCCAAACCAGAAAGGATGAATTTCTCCCAACAGTCATGGTTGGTCCAAGTTACCCTACAGCCCCGGTAAAAGCATTGAACAATTAAATCTTTATAAATATTTGCCAAATTTAAAGAAACCAATCAAAAATTCTTCAGGAGCTTCACGCCTTCATTTCTTAATTGGTCTAAAATAGATTCCCGTACTTCCTTATCCAAGCATTCTGGAGGGAATACTCCTGTTCTCCGTATCTTAGGAAACGATAAAATAAAAAGCTTTGTCATAAGAGCCGTCGGATATGAAATAAAATTAGCAGAGAGCCGGAGTTGGTTAATCTCTTTCTGTGAAGGGAAAACTGCAGAATATCTTATTTTTTTTAATTTATTCTTCTTTTTTCCATATACTTCAACGGATATGCCGAATACCGCCCCTTCAAGTTTTTTATCTTTGTGAATATTAGGGGTATCTGGCAAAACAATTGATAAAAATTCAAAGGGAGAAATTTTGACTTTCCCCAGTTTAATCTTCTTTTCAGAAACTAAACCTGATTTAAAAAGGAATTTGGAAATTTCTGATTGGCTATCATACGCTTTGATGTTTAAATTCTTCGTTTTAATAAAAAAGGGAATAGTTCCAACTTCCTCTTGTGAAGTAAGATAAACTTTCTTTTTTCCAAAAGGGGAGGGAAAATTAAATTCCTCTTCTTCTTCTGAAAAATTATCTTTTACTTTAAATCTCCCATTTTGATAAACAAGTGATTTTGAGGCAATCTCATCAAGCATCCATTCTTTAGACCACGCAAAACATAATTCTTTATTCCCTGTATCTTCTATCAAACGAATTTTAATAGTATCGATTTTATCCAAGGCATCAGCACATTCTCTCACCAAAAGGTTTGTTAAACCAGGAGAAACTCCCGCATTTACTAATCCAATAAGATTCTTTTTCTTGAATTTGAAATCATAACTGAGCTCTTGATAAGGTATATCTTCATTAGGATCAGGATCAAATGGGCAATAAGAGGCAAGATCCATATAATCTATTTTTTTATGTAAACAAAATTCCAATAAAGAGATGTTAAAATGTGGCAAAGCAGTATTAATCACAAGGTCAACCTTTAGATTTTTAAATAGTTTCTGTAATTGATTTTTATCAGAAGCATCAACGATCTTAAACTGAATTTTTTTATGTTTAGTCCTTCTCTTGAAGTGAATATCTCCACAGATGATTGTCTCAATTGCCCTCTCTTTCAGAAGGAGTTTTACTAAAACATATCCCACTTTGCCATATCCAAGAATTAAGACGTTCATAAATGAATTTTATTTTTGGCGATTTTATAAATGTTGGCATGTGAACTTTGAAAGCCCCATTTTTTCTTTACAGACCCATGATGATTTCCTTCATTTTCCTTTAATAAGCCTTTTAAAACACATACATCCCATAAGGGGCTCATAAGAAAAAGAGGAAAGGGGGAAAAATTTATATAGGGGTTAGTATATGATACTATCATACATTATCATACAAAAGGGATGCATCTCCATGTGTATCTTTCTCTTCTTGCATCCCTTGTTATATCCTACTATGTAGCCTTCTCAAAAACTCGTATTTCACAGATACTCAAGGGGTAAATTTTTTTCAAAAAAACCTTAAGGCTCTTCTGCAATCGTGAGGAAATAATCTCTTCCATATTTTTTTCAAAAGGATTTCCACTCACTTCTTTTAAAAGGAACATACGCAAATTTTTTATCATCGCTGCCTTCACGGAGTTGGTTATCTTTTTCGAGCTGAGCAAAAAAACTTTCACTCGTACTTTGATCTTATCGGCAGTTTCGCAGACAAAAGAATCTTCAATCTTGTCCTTTCCCGGCCTCACAGATTTTCTTGTGAATGTATGACTAAGAAAATAGGAATCCACTTCAGTGAATGCCTTGTTCTCTTTCACATCATAAACCACAAAAGATATATTGGTATTTTGTTTTTTTGGATCCCCTGTCAATGAGTAAAGGTTAAGGGAAAGCCTTTTTCCTTTTGCTCCCTCAATATTTTCTGCATAGGTTTCCCCAAGCTCTACATTATTAAAAAGTGCCGGGGCGAGAATAGAGTACCATTTTTTCTTCTTCAAAACCTTTGATTTTACAATACTAGCCATGTGAGGTTGAAAAATTTAGTTAGATTAATAAATCTTTCTATGCATTTTCTGTAAAATGAA
>CAZTDJ010000029.1:0-8757 GCA_964612835.1 Candidatus Woesearchaeota archaeon | reverse complement strand
ATGTGAAAACTTTTGTAAAAAACATAATTCATGCAGTTTAGAAATAACTAAACACTCTGTTGAAATAAAATAAAAGGAGGTAAGAAAAAATGACTGAAAAAACCAAAAAAAGAGAGCTATGTTGCAACTTTGGAAAATGCCCTTGTTGCCCGTGCTGTATTTGTATCTGCACGAAAGAGCTAAAAAAGATACTCTCTCCAGAAGCACGAGAGCTTTTAATAAAAGAGTTATCTTAAAAGCAACATGGTGAAATCGGTGTTTAAACCAATTTTTTTAGTTTTTAGTTCTAGAAAACACGTTTTAATAGCCATTGCTCTTGCAATAGTAATGGCTTTTCTTGCCATTTTAGTCCCATCATTATTAACCTCGGGAAATACATTAAAAACACAGTCGTCACTTTTACAAATAAGTGATATTGGTTTGATAGTTTTATTTTCTTCTTTATTTGGCATTGCAATAGCAATGCAAAGTTATGCTACACACAAAGAAAAAATGCAAAACACGGGCTTAGCCGTGAAAGGCACTGGAACAGGTCTTGTTGCATTTACAGGAACATTATTTTCAGCTAAACTCTGTCCGATTTGTTTAGGTGCGATATTGGGTTTTATTGGAATGGGTGGCTCAGCCACACTTTTCTTATTTTCTTACAAAAATGAGATAATGATAGCAAGTATCCTAATTCTATTATTTATGGTTTATTTAACGGGAAAAAGAATAACTACAATAAAATTTTGTAAAAATTGTAAATAAATAACAAAATTAAACCTTGCTAATCTTAGTCAAATCTAACCACTTATTTTTACCTAAATCTAAATTAGGAATAGCTAACTCGTAAGGACAGCAGCCTATTCCATCTGCGAGAAGAGATAAACCGCCAAGAAAGAAAACTTAATTTTTACTTAATCTAAGTCCTGTAAGTGCAACAATACACACTGAAACTACTTGCCTATTAAAGCTTGAAGAAAAGAAATCTTTGGCGCATATAATCTCGTTCTCACTTCTGTTCCAAGTTCCTTTTTGCATAAATCCTTTGCGGTTGCAAAATCACCAAGAACATCAACCAGGCCCATTTCTTTTGCTTTATAGCCATGGAATACTTTGCCATCAGCAATCTTCCGTACTTCATCAACGGGAAGGTTTCTATTTTTGGCAATTTCATTAATAAAATATTCATGAGATTCTTTCATAAGGCCTTTGATATACTCCTTTTGTTCATCAGTCAGCTCTGAAAATGGATTGCCTGCCCCCTTAAACTCACCTTGATTTAAATCCTGATATTGAATCCCCAATCTTTTGAAAAAATCACTAAATTGGAGGTAGCCGGAACGCACACCTATGCTTCCGACCATGCTCATGTCATTTGCAACAATTTTCTTGCATGCACTTGCAACCCAGTATGCGCCAGAAGTGCCGTTTCCGCGAATTTGTGCAACCGTGAAGCCTTTTTTATTTTTGATCGCGTCTGCGATTTCTTTTGAAGGGACCACAAGGCCGCCAGAAGAATCTATCTGAAAAATATGGGCGTCAGCATAACACGATGCCCTCGCAAGTCTTTCCTGAAATTCATCAGAAACTTTGTTTGTAATAACGCCTTCCAATGTTAAAACTGAAACTTGTGCTTTAGACATGCCAAAAGAGAATGGGCCTTTCTATATAAATGTTTCGTTACTAAATAATGGTTATATTGTCGGATGTATAAATATTTTGTTTTAAAGTAACCAGCAAGTAATAAACTGCCACAAAATTTAAATAGTCTATTGAAGCCATAAAATAGCCATGGTATCCTATGATCAAATGAAGGACATCCTTATGAAGGATATTTCTGATTATTTAAGCAACAATCCAAAAAGCATTGACCCAGAAAAGCCGAAACAGCTTTACCTTCCCGCTATTTCGTATAAACAAGGAACAATAGAAATCAGGATGTGTGCAGACAAACTCAATGCAGGCAATTTCCTTGAAGCGATTGACCTTTTAAAAGAGTATTACAAAAACTTTTCAGGGCTTCGGGCATATGCTGGAATTTATAAAATAACCGCGGAATTAGAGGATACCACATGGAAATATAAGGAACTGCCTGATTCAGAAAAAAAGCAGAATGAAACATACATTGAATTTAATTTTGACCATTATCTTACTGAAAGGGACTTCGCTGTTCAAGATGGCGGAGTTCGGAGTTTGGAAAAAACAAACATAGTCATATTTGAAAAAAAAGCAGAATTAAAACAGGAAGAGATTAATTGCGTTTTCGACTTCTGGAGAAAATATGTTGTTGGCGGAACAAAGAGAAAGATAGATCCTAAAGAGGAATTGAGGAGTCTTGGAGTAACTATCTATGAAGCTGACGGGGAATTTACATGGGATAGCCTAGCAGGATATGATCTCATAAAGCAGCAGATTAAAGATTCCATTATCCTGCCTTTCCAGAATCCTGAAGTTTACAGCAGCATAACAAAATTCACAAGGACAAAAGACACAAAAAATATTGTACGGGCGGTGCTCTTTGAAGGGCCCCCAGGAACAGGAAAAACAATTTCTGCAAAGGTCATAGGCAATGAAACAAAAGTGCCATTGGTGTATGTTCCCATTGAATCCATCATGAGCTGCTGGTATGGTATGGCTGAAAAAAGGCTCGCGTCAATATTCGCGTATTGTTCGCAGCTTGAAAAAGCGATGATATTCCTTGATGAAATTGACTCATTGGCTGGCTCAAGGGACAAGGAAATGCATGAGGCAACAAGAAGGATATTGTCTGTTCTCCTGCGGGAGATAGAGGGCTTTTCATCTTCAGACAGTCTATTAACTCTCGGGGCAACAAACACGGTTAAAAGCTTGGACAAGGCATTGTTAAGCAGATTTGACAGGATTGTTTCTTTCCCGCTCCCCAACGCGCATGAAAGGGCGGCAATATTCAAATATTACGCAAAGCAATTGGACAGCGATGGCTTGGAAAAAATTGCAAAATCAACAAACGAGCATTCAGGAAGGGACATTGAGGATATTTGCGCAGATGCTGAAAGGGTCTGGGCAAGAAGGATTATTGATGAAAAATTAGAGCCTTCCCCGCCTCCGCTGGAAGTGTATCTTGAATCGCTCAAGCAAAGCAAGAAAATCCTAAAGCCAGACAAAGTCATGGGATTTAGTACAAAGCAATCTCCACCTTAAAGCTTCTAGAAAAGCATTTAAACAATTTTGACTTAAAGGATTCAATGGACACTCTTACCCGACTTGGATTATTAAAAGAGGTTGGAGAAGAAATCATCACAGAAGAAGATCTGAAAGAATTGCTTCAAACAAAATCCGTGCCTGTCGCCTATGATGGGTTTGAGCCCTCTGGGAAACCAACAATTGCCCAGGGACTTCTTAGAGCAATCACCATAAACAAGATGGTGAAGGCAAACGTCAAATTTATCATGCTTGCCGCAGACTGGCATGGCTGGGTCAACAATAAGCTTGGAGGCGATCTGGAAAAAATCCAGCTCGCTGGGGATTATTTGATTGAGATTTGGAAAGCCTGCGGCATGAGCGATAAAGTTGAGTTCAAAAGATCATCTGACCTGGTTTATGGAAAAACATACTGGAAAACCGTTCTTCAAATTGCGAGAGACACGACAATAAAAAGAATGACGAGGTGCGCGCAGATTATGGGGAGAATGGAAAGCGAAATACTCAGCTCTGCGCAGATTTTCTATCCCGCGATGCAATGCGCGGATATTTTTGAGTTAGGCTGCGATATCACCCAATTGGGGATGGACCAAAGAAAAGTAAATATACTGGCAAGGGAAGTGGGCCCCTCATTGGGATTCTGGAAACCAGTGGTTATTTCACATCACATGCTCATGGGATTGCAGAAGCCGCCTGAAGCAGACATGCCTCCTGAAGAGAGGGTTTTGCAAATGAAAATGTCAAAATCCAAACCAGACACCGCAATTTTTATGGATGATTCTCACGAAGACATCAAGAGAAAAATTTCACGTGCGTACTGCCCGGCGCAGCAAGCGAAAGAAAACCCCATTTTGGAGTATTGCAGGTACATCCTGTTTGAAAGATTAAAAACACTAAATATTGAAAGGCCAAAAAAGTTTGGGGGAAATATAGAAGTCGCTACCTATGCGGAGCTGGAAAAGATGTATGTGGATGGAAAATTGCATCCCATGGATTTAAAGAATGTCGTTGCGGAAAAAATAAATGAGCTTATGGCGCCTGTAAGAAAATACTTTGAAAAAAACAAAAAGGCTGCCCAGCTTCAAGATTCAGTTCATACATTTCAAATAACAAGATGATTATCTCAATTTCTGGAACCCCTGGAGCTGGAAAAACAACCATCGCGAAAGAGCTCTCCAGGAAGCTCAAGTACAAGCATTATTCTGTAGGAAGCATTATGGACAGGATCGCAAAACAAAAAAAGATGTATATTGAGGATCTCGCGGCAGTTAGGGAAAAAGATGACTCTATAGACAAAGAAGTGGACGAGTACCAAATTGGATTAGGAAAGAAAAAAGAGAATTTTGTCATAGACTCAAGGCTGGGATTTTATTTTATCCCCAATTCATTCAAGATATTCCTCTTTTGCGATATTGATGTTGCGGTTGGCAGGATTTTCAAAAATCAAAGAGCGGCAGAGCGCACATACAAAACAAAAGCAGAATTAAAAAAAGCTTTAAGAAAGAGAATTTTACAGGACAAGAGGATATACAAAAAACTTTACGGGATTGATAACTTTTATGATAAAAAACATTTTAATCTGAGCGTAGATACCAGCAAGTTGACTGTAAAAGAAATTATAAGCCGAATACAAAAAGGGATATAAACTGCCAAGAACCTTACACCCTAATAAAATGTCCATCGTTCTAAGGCACAAATCAAAACAGTGATATCTACTTTCAGCCCACTTTCTAGTTAATTTTATATATTGGCTTTTTCCCAAAAATACCATGCTTCGAACACATACCTGCGGTGAATTACTAAAAAAAGATATTAATAAAGAGGTTGCTCTCTGTGGCTGGGTCCAAAGCAGGAGAGACCATGGCGGAGTTATTTTTATTGATCTCAGAGATAGGTATGGGCTAACCCAGATCGTTGCAGATCCTTCGCATAATAAAGATATCCATAAAATATGTGAAACGGTAAAAAGTGAAGATGTTTTGCTGGGGAGTGGAAAAGTAAGATACAGGGGGAAAGGATTGGAAAATCCAAACCTCAAAACAGGAGACATTGAAGTCCTTCTTGATCATATTGAAATTCTTAACAGGTCAGAAACGCCCCCCATTGAGATTGATGACAGGAAAATCTCCAACGAAGAAGTTAGAATGAAGTACAGATACTTGGACTTACGAAGGCCGGCTATGCAACAAAATCTTATGATGAGGCATAAAGTTGCAGCGGCTGCACGCAACTATCTTGATAACCAACATTTTATTGAAATTCAAACCCCCCTGCTTGTAAAATCAACTCCAGAAGGAGCACGCGACTATCTTGTCCCCAGCAGGGTTCATCCCGGGCATTTTTATGCGTTGCCGCAGTCACCCCAGCTTTACAAACAAATTCTTATGGTTGCTGGATTTGACAGGTATTACCAGTTGGCAGCATGCCTAAGGGATGAAGATCTAAGGGCAGACAGGCAGCCAGAACATACCCAGATTGATATGGAAATGAGCTTTGCAGAAATTGATGACATTTTTTCCCTGGTTGAAAACCTTGTAAAGCAGGTATTTAAAAAAACCATAAATATTGATATCAAAACTCCTTTTGAAAGGGTTATGCACAAGGATTCAATTGGAAAATATGGCTTGGACAAGCCTGACTTGAGATTTGGCCTGGAGCTTGCTGATGTAACAGAAATTGTTTCAAAATCAGATTTCTCGGTATTCACGGATGCGATAAAAAAAGGAGGGATTGTGAAATGCCTGAATCTTAAAAAGTGCGGCGAGTTTTCAAGAAAAGAAATTGATGAACTTACTGAATTTGTAGCGGTGTATGGGGCAAAAGGCCTTGCATGGATGAAAATGGAAGAAGGGCTAAAGAGCAGCATTGTGAAATATTTCAGCAACGATGTGCAGCAACACCTCATAAAAAAAGTTGACGCAAAGAAAGGAGATCTCCTTGTTTTTGGTGCAGGAAGTAAGAGCATGGTGAACGAATCCCTGGGCCATCTCAGAAATTTTGTTGGCAAAAAAATGAAGCTGTATGATGAAAAAGAATTTAGGTTTTGCTGGGTCACGGATTTCCCGTTGTTTGAATATGATGGAAAAGAAGATAGGATCAAGCCCGCGCACCATATGTTCTGTATGCCCAAAAAGGAGCACATACCTCTCTTAGAAAAAAATCCGCTGGATGTATACTGCACGCAATATGACCTTGTATTGAACGGTGTTGAATTGGCATCTGGAAGCCTGCGCATCACTGACCCAGAGCTCCAAAAAAAAGTCATGAAAGTCATCGGGATGACGGAAAAAGAAGCAAACGAAAAGTTCGGATTCCTTCTTGAGGCATTCAAATATGGCGCGCCACCGCATGGGGGATTAGCGATTGGACTGGATAGGCTTGTCGCTATGATGTGTGGCTATATTGATATCAGGGAAGTTATTGCATTCCCAAAAAATAAAAATGCCGCGTGTTTGATGGATGGCTCACCTTCACCATTAAATGACAAGGACTTGAAAGAACAGCACATTAAACTGAACTTTGTGCAAAAGTAAAAAATAAACTATGCAAAAAATATAGTCCCTCTTTACTTGAATATTCTCCCAGTTTCCCTGCTCCAGAACAAAAGGTCTATTTCATCAAGGGGAATTTTTATCTTTTTTGAAAATGAATGGAACTTATCTTCAATTTCCAAATATTTTTTTCTTGTGATGATTTTTGGAATTTCATGTATTGCTTGGTGATTTTTAAGATTTTTTAGAATATGCCTATCCAAGATTGCCAAGTCCCTAAACCCAATATTTCTCAAGAAATGCGATGCTTCCTTGTACCCTATGCCCTTCACATTCAAAACCAGCCAATCCCTGAGCTCCCTTCCTTCTGAAGTTGCAATTCTTTTGCATATTTTTCCATACTTCGATTTCATTTCAATAAGGTAGATTGATTTCTTATTATGGAAACGCACATTCCCTCTTAAATATTTTTTTGGGTTGATATGCAGATGGAAAAAATCATTTTCTTTGAGATAAAAAACAGCGCGGTCGCAACTTTCTGCCTTTGATTGGGGAGTCAACAAGCAAAAACATAGTTCATAAAAAAGATCATCTCCCTTTACTTGTTTGAATGCTGAGAGTCTCTTTTGTATCTCCTGCTTCTTTATTCTCCATTCAGAGTATAATGCAGCACAACGCATATGGTTTACCTTACACAACTAATAGAAAGAGGTTTATTCCTCGACTTCGTCTCCTGCATAGAGATCATTATAGCACACGTCACACACACAAAGTTCCTTGCCCCCTTTATCCTTCACTCTCTGAACATTAAGTTTTGAATGGCATTTCTCACATTTCACGCCAGATCACCGTATTATGTGTTTTAAAAGGAATTTATAAATTTTTGGTTCAACAACTAGAAAATTACCATCTTTAATGAAAACATTTAAAAGATTCCCCCATGTATGTATCAAGATGGAAGACCTGATAAAAAGTCTGCACCCGCTCGAAAGGAAAGTACTTCCTGTCCTCAAAGAAACAACAGATATTCACAAAATAATTCATAAAACTGGGCTGCAGGAAGTTGAGGTGTTACGGGCGCTCCAATGGCTTTCGAACAAAAACCTTGCGAAGCTGGATTCTGAATTTAAAGAGATGGTTGTGTTGGGAGAGAATGGAATTCTATACGAAGAGAAGGGGCTCCCCGAGAAACAGATTCTTAAACTTCTCAATCAAAAACAACAAACGATTTCAGAGATTCGCTTATCGAAAGACGAAATAGGGGTAAGTATCGGCGCCCTCAAAAAGAAGAACGCCATAACCACTGAAAAAAAAGGGGAAGATCTGGTGCTCATTATTACTGATGAAGGGAGAAGATTGCTCAAAAAAGAATCATCTGAAGAACTTTTCCTCAAAGGCCTTCCCAAAGAAGTGAAGAATTTCAAACCAGAAGAGAGAGTTATATTTGAGGAACTAAAAAGGAGAAAGGATATTATTAATATAGAAGCAAAAAAAATATGGAAGATTTCTCTTACAGAACAAGGAAAAAAACTGGCTTCTTTAAAACTAGGAACAGAATTTATTGAAACCCTTACCCAAGATATGCTCAAAACAGGGTCCTGGAAAAACAAAGAATTTCGAAAGTATGACGTAAAATCATATGTTCCAAAAATTACCGGGGGGAAAAGGCATTTTGTAAACCAGGCCATGCAGTTTGCAAAAAAGGTCTGGATTGAAATGGGGTTCAAAGAGATGAATGGCCCCATCATCAACACTTCATTTTGGAATTTTGATGCCCTGTTTACTGCCCAGAATCATCCTGTCCGTGATATGCAAGATACCTTTTTCATCAAGGATCCTTCAAAAGGAAAACTTCCGAATAAGAATCTTATGCAGAATGTAAAAGCGGTCCATGAAAATGGCTGGAACACTGGGAGCAAAGGATGGAGGTATAAATGGAATGAAGAGGAAGCAAAAAGAAATGTCCTAAGAACACATACTACTGTGCTCTCCGCAAAAACATTGGCAACATTAAAAAAAAGCGATTGGCCGGCGAAGTATTTTGCGGTGGGAAGATGCTTCAGGAATGAAACATTGGACTGGTGCCACCTCTTTGAGTTCA
>CAZTDJ010000028.1:0-8803 GCA_964612835.1 Candidatus Woesearchaeota archaeon | reverse complement strand
AAGCCGAAGACTAAGATTTTAAGAAGCAAAATCAGAGGAGTTGTCCGATTGCACGAAATATTAATAAAATATGCCAGAATTATTAATAATATAAAATCATATATTTCGCCTAAAGTAAAAATGGGCAAAAGCAAGATTGGCTGGGGTTTGTTTGCTCTGAAAAAAATCCGTGGGGGGGAATTAATCATAGATTTTACAAAAGGACCAGGCAAATTTCTGACAACAAAAGAAGCAGATAAACTTTACGAAAAAGGCAACGACTATATGATCCAAGTAGATGATGATTTATTTTTTGTAGCGACGAACAAAGAAGAATTGGAAGATGCAGATTTTCTCAATCACAGCTGCAATCCAAACTGTGGAATAAATGGGACATTGAAAATTGTTGCAATGGGGGATATTAAAGAAGGCAAAGAAATTACATTTGATTACGCAATGTGTGAATCTTCAGAATATAAAATGAAATGTAATTGTGGAAGTTTGGATTGCAGAAAAGTTATTACAGGAAACGATTGGAAAATAAAAGAGCTGCAAAAAAAGTATAAGGGCTTTTTTTCAGATTATCTTAAGAAGAGAATAGCACATGAGGACAATTGAACATAATAACTATTAAGCGAGATAAATATTGGTGTTTATAGCTTAAGAAAAAAAGAATAAAGCTTTTATATACATCCTTCTTATCCCGCAATGCGATGAGAACAATAGGGATTATCACGGGCTCGGGCATATACGGCTTTGATAAACATACAAAAAAGAAAAAATTGAACGGAGTAGACTATTTTGTCGAGTATAATGGGGGAAAAAAGATTATTATTGTTCCACGGCATGGAATAAACCATCAGCGCCTTGCGGCAGAAGTTCCTCACGAGAAAAATTTTTCCGTATTCACAAAAGAGAAAAATCTTGAAGGGATACTGGCGATCTCAAGCGTTGGCTGCCTTGATGAAAACATCCCTATCACCAAAGGGGTTTTTGTGGTCCCCCACGACTACCTCAGGGGATTTAGCTCAGCCATCAATTTCCTTAATCTCAAAACGCATCCTGATATGAGTGAGCCATTTGATAAGAATTTAAAGGAAAAAGCCATCGAAGCAATTAAAAAAAATGGCTATCGCGCATGTGAAGAGGGAATTTATGTGGGAAGCGGGGGAAATTGTTTCGAGACAAAAGCAGAGATTGCGTTCCTGAATGCTGTCGCACGATCCTCCTTCCAATTTCCAGGAAGCCGTCACCTTTCTGCAAAAGGACTTGTCGTAGGGCTTACTGCGGTTCCAGAGATTATCCTCGCAAAGGAGTATAATATCCCCTATGCGCTCATCTGCGTTCCCGTGAATTATGGAACAGGAATGGCGGAAAATCCCACCCATGAGCAAACACTAAAAATGATGAAAGAAAACAAGGAATGCATTGAAAAAATTATTTTTTCTTTTTTGCGGCTTCTTTAAGCTTTTCAACAACCGTTCTTTCAGAGATAATTGCGCTGTTTCCAGAAGGGTCTTCAATAATAATTTTTAAAGGGACCTCTCCAAGCTTGACTTTCCAAATTTTTTTCAGCAATAATTTTGCCTTTTTTCTTACCCCCTCATCTTCCTCATTATCCCTCTCGTCCTGGACTATTTTCTCGAATCTATTAATAACGCCCTCAACATTTGTGATGTATCCGTTTGAGGCAGGTCCTGGAGTAACCTCCATTTTAAGTTGGGGAATTTTAATTATCGCCTCGCTTCCCTTCACCACGCGAACGCTTAAATCCTTTTCATTCTGGACCTCAAAGGTGCACCGCATAGGCTCTTTCGTTTCTGCGCTTTCAACATCTGCCTTAAAGAACTTGCATGCTGAACAGCTCATGCTAAACAGATACACCCTTCCAAAATAAGGGATGTCCTTCTCGTCTTCGTTCACCACCATACTTTTCTGATGGCAGAATGGGCATTCCTCATTTGCCAAGGTTTCCATGACGTGCTACAACAGAAAAAGGCTTATAAAGTTTACTGTGTTTTTGCAAAAATATTTTTTTAGGAGATGAAAAAGAGAAAATTCTGAGACGGAAAAAATTGAAAGCCTTTTAAACCAGAGAATCTCCCCCATCCCATGGATAAAAGGAATAAACCGTGGTTTGTTCTTTCCCTTCTGGGTTTGATTGCCAGCTTCCTGAGTTTTGCTTTTGACAAACAGGCCACGTTCTTCTTCGCGACATTGAGACATCCTTTCCTCACTTCTCTCTTTTTCCTTTTTTCTTATCTGCCCTTTCTGATCCTTCTTTTCCTTATTTTTCCTTCTTTTATACTCTGGAAACAAAAAGACAAAATCCTTCTCCTTTTTTCCATTTTCGTGAGGTCCACTGTTGTTGTCCTTCTCCTCAAGCTTCTTCTGGGAAGGGCGCGGCCCTATGAAACTTTTGATATTACCCCCCTTGCAAGAGAAACAACGTCCTCCATGCCAAGCGCCCATACGTTAATCATCTTTTCCAGCATTCCTTTTATTTTCAAAAACTTCAAAAAAACTCGCTGGGTGTTCCTTGCCTTTGCATTCCTTGTCGCGCTCAGCAGACTGTACCTCGGAGTGCATTACCTCAGCGATGTGGCGATCGGGGCTTTTGTAGGAATCATCATTGGGGAAGTTGCGGTGCGCATTGAGAGAAAAAAGAAAATCTTAAAAAGATTGGAAAAAAAGGTGAGTACATGGCTTTCGAAAAAAAGGTAATACATTTGGAATTTCGGAGGCAATTATTCCATATTATCTATGGGCTTCTTTTTGCGACATTCATTTATCTCGGAATTCTCGGCTTGAGGGGAGTCCTTGCGATTATCCTCATTGGACTTATAATTTCCCTCTTCAGTCTCAAATGGAAAATCCCCCTTGTCTCCTGGTTTTTGGAAAGATTTGAAAGAGAAGATCAGCTAAAAAAATTTCCAGGCAGGGGCGCCATCTTCTTCGCATTGGGGGTCTTTCTTGCTCTGCTCCTTTTTCCCGAAAAAATAGCTCTCGCGTCCATCATGGTTTTAACAGGGGGGGACTCCTTTTCCCATCTCGTGGGAAGATTTTATGGAAAATATAAGTTCCATTTCAACAAAATAAAGAATTATGAGGGATTCCTTGCGGGAATTGTCTTTGGCGGCTTGGGAGCATGGATGTTTGTCGATTTTTGGTATGCATTTGCCGCTTCAGTTGTCGCCATGTTCTTTGAAATGCTTGACATTTCCCTCTTCGAGCATAAGCTGGACGATAATCTTTTCATCCCCCTGCTTGCGGGCGCCACCATCACCCTCCTCATGGGTCTATGAATTATTTGTGGAATTCAACCAGAAAAATTTATATAGTTGTAACCATCAAATAATAACTAGGGGGCAAGATGAAAAATTTAAAGAGTATTCCAAGGTACATTGTCCTATCTCTTCTCTTTTTTATTGTAGCAGGGTCTGTCCATGCTGCCCTTATTCCCACAACCACTTCATTCTTCTTTAATACAACCGACAATACAACAGTAACAGGGACTCTGGGGGTTCTCAACACCAACAATCAAACTGTAACCGTTTCCTTTAGCTCTCCGAACAATCTGAACATCACCGTGCCGCAAAATGCGAATATTACTGCGAACGAAACAAAAGATTTCAATTTCTCTGTTGCCCTTGAACCTTTCAAGCAGGCAGGAACCTACACAAGCTCCCTCGCAGTACAAAACACTAACAATGCTTCTGAAAACGCCACGATGGATCTCACCCTCCTCGTGAATGAAAGGAAAGTCCTGGATGTTTCAGAGCTGGCTCTTGATTTTTCCCTTACCAAAGGAAGCAAAAAAACAAAAATCCTCTCCCTCAAAAACAGCGGGAATGTAAATCTCACCAATATCAGTTTCTCAAGCGGAAACAATAACAGCCTTATCACCGAAACCTTTTCTCCTCTTGTCTCCATCAAACCCGGAGAATCAAAAGAGTTCAACTACACTCTTGAGATCGACGACTCTCTGGCGATGGGAACCTATTCATGGAAATGGAAGGTAACCTCTGAAAGTATCGAAAAAGAGATCAATGTAATGCTCAAAGTCTCCTTCTCCTATTGTGGCAAAGAGGCAGTAGGCAACAAAGTAGATATCACACTTGAAAAGCCAGACAGCAGCGATGATTTCAAGATTGGAGAAAAAGCAGAGGGAGAAGTCACGGTGCACAATACCTGGACAGACAATATGGAATTTGTTGTGAAAGCTCTTTTGTACAACCTCGACAAGGACAAGGAAGTCAGCAGTCTCAAAATAGGGACTGTTGATGTTGATGAAGACGAGGAAGAATCGCTGCAATTTACCCTTGACCTTGAAAGCTCGGACATAGACCCCAATGACGAGTACAAAGTGTACGTCAAGGCCTATGAAAAAGACAATGAAGAACAAGAATGCAGTGAGGACTCGGGAAAATTCTCTCTTGATGTGGAGGACCACGAAGTCATTATCAGCAGGTTTGAGCTTACTCCAAAAGAGATTGATTGCGGAGATTTAGCCTACATCGAATTTGAAGTGGCAAATATCGGAAAAAAAGATGAGCATGATGTCTGGGTTGAAGTGAAGAACGCGGAATTGAAGCTGGATGAAAAATCAGAGCAGTTTGACCTTGAGAAAGCAGGAGATAAAGAAAACAAATATACTGTACGATTCACAAAACAAATGCCAGATGATGTGCTGGGTGGAGAATATGAAGCAAAAGCAAAGGTGTTTTACAATAAAGGGGAGGATATGTACAGTGATGCGTATGGAATACAACTCACAAGGTGCAGGAGCGGCCTCAAGAAAACCGTGCAAGGAACGCTGAATGAGGGGGACATCAGAATGGATGTGATAAGTTCCACGGTAAAAGCAAAACCGGGAAAAACGTTTGTTGTTCCCATCAGCATTAAGAATAGCGGCACGGTAAAAGCAGAGGTCAGTGTCGGGATCGCAAACGCGGAGGGGGTAGGAACTCCGGGAGTCGATAAAACATTAACGCTGATTCCTGGGCACGCAACGATTCTCTACTTAGACATTGTCGCAAATCCCGATCTTGAAGCGGGAAAAAGAAGCCTTACGATTAATGTCAAAAGCGATGAAGAAATTCTCGCAACGTATACGGTCGCGGTGGATATTATTGAGGGTCAAGAAAAAGTAAAAGCAGGAACAGAGACAAAGCAGTTCTTAAGCGGCGCGGCGACAACACTCAGCAGTTCCTTGCAAGGCGGCAATTTTTGGTTTTTGGGAGACATCATTTTAATTTTGCTCGCGGTGTTTCTCGTTCGCTCTATCTTTAAAAGAGACTGAAAATCATGTGCGGCATTCTTGGGGTTATCAGCAACAAAGATTGCGTGAAAGATGCCATCCAAGCATTTGAATTCATACGCCACAGGGGCCATGACTGCTTCGGAATCAGTGATGGAAAGAGGACCGTGTATACGCGAACATACCCTGCTCTGCGGAGATATGTGCAATCAATGCACTCTCCTTTTATTCTCCTCCACAATCTCCATTCCCTCAGTGGGTTTCAAAAACAGCCCATTGACCATTGCTTTGTCGCGAACTGCGAGATCTATAATTATCGTGATTTCGGCTTCCATGAAAACGATGCAAAATCTCTTTTTTATGCGATCAAAGAAAATATGAAAAATCTGGAGAAGATGCACGGCCCCTATGCGCTTGCGTATGCAAAAGGGAATACAGTGATTCTCGCGCGAGACCGTATCGGAGAAAAGCCCCTTCTCTATGGGAAGGGAAAAGGGATTGTTGCATTTGCATCAGAGGGAAAAGTTCTAAAAAGATTGGGAATAAAAAATCCCATTCACCTTGATCCCCAAGAAATTGCTTATATTGATCTTCAAAAAAAGAGCATACACCTTAAAAAAAGGAAGGGCATGCTCCTCAAGAGAACATCCAAAAATGAAAAAGAAGCCGTCCAAAAAGTAAAGAAACTCCTTTTTGAATCCGTGCGTATGCGAATTCCCCAACAGAAACTGGGCATTCTTTTCTCAGGAGGAATCGACTCTTTTATTCTTGCGCTTTTATGCAAAAAACTGGGAAAGGAATGTACTGTATATACGGTTGCGTTCCAAGAAGGGAATATTCATCATGCAAAAGACCTCATTGCTGCGCGAAAAGCGGCCCAGTATCTCAACATCCCTCTCAAAGAAAAGGTGGTGGGCCTTGCAGAAACAGAGCGCTACATACAAAAAGTTGTTCCGCTTATTGAATCTGCAGATGTTGTTCAAACAGGATGCGCTCTTCCTTTTTTCATTGCGGCAGAAATGGCAAAGCAGGATGGATGTAAAGTACTTTTTTCGGGGTTCGGCTCTGACGAAATCTTCGGGGGATATCAAAGCCACCAACAAGCAAAAAATGTCAACCTCGAATGCAGGAAAAGAATAAAAAATCTCTACAAAAATGACTTGTATCGTGATGATGTGGTAACAATGGCGCATACCCTTGAATTACGGCTTCCTTTTTTGGATACAGAACTAGTTGACTACGCGCTTACGCTTCATCCACGATTAAAAGTACATCAAGGGATACGAAAGTATATCCTCCGAAAACTTGCAGGAACATGGGGAGTTCCTGAAACAATTGCATGGCGGAAAAAAGTCGCGGCGCAGTATGGCTCAAACAGCGATAAAATCATCTTTAAACTTTCAAAGAAGAACCACTATCCCACAAAAAAAGAATATCTTAAAAGTCTTTTGCGCTAATTACTTCTTGCGGAGATGAACGTCCAACTGGGGGAAAGGAATTGAAATCTTCTGCTTATTTAATGCATTATAAATCTCTTTAGTAGCATCCAGCTGGGCGCGATATCTTTTGTCAACATCATCAACCCAGAACTTTGCTTTGAACAACAATGCGGAATCGCCCATCTTTAAAAAGTCTGCCGCTGGTGCGGGATCTTTCAGACAACCATCAACCTTTTTTATGGCATGTAAAACTATTTTTTCAACATGGTCAACTTGAGATCCGTATGCGACCCCAAAATCAACTTCAACCCTCGCTTTTCTATCGCCCCCAACAAAATTTTCTAGCTTTGAATTTGAAAGAACTCCGTTGGGAATTATAATAATATCATTATTCCATGTCCTTATTCTTGTGCTCCTTAAGCCCACATCCATCACGATTCCCGCTTCTCCGGATTCAAGCTTAATCCTGTCACCGACCTTGACTGATTTATCAATGAGCATGCTTATTCCCCCAAAGATGTTTCCAAGCGTCGTTTGTAAAGCCAACGCAACCGCCAATCCGGCAATTCCCAAACTTGCAAGCAAAGGACCAATGTCAATTCCCCACAGATTGAGGATATAAAAAAACATCAGGATAATAATAAGAATCCTTGAAAAGCGGTGAAAAATGGACAACAATGCCTCATCAACAATCTCCTGCTTTTTTAAGGCAAAATTTTTGGCCCATCCTTCAATAAAAACATCAAATACTCTAATGAAGATGTAACCAACAGCTACCACCACCAACATCAAAAACGTATGATGAACGATGCCCTCTGCAAATGCAGAAAGCTCAAACGGAATAAACGCAAGCCGCAGGCTTATAAAAAAGAAGAGCAATAACAAAGGGTACTTTGTCCGCTTGATAAGGATATCATCAAACTGATTTTTTGTTTTTGCTGCAATGCGAATGACAATCCTATTCATAACCCAAAGCGCAAGCAGAGAAATGACAAAAAAACCCACAAGGATGGTGAAGGCAAAAAGATACTTATTCTCTATCAACAATTGCTTATTTTTCAATACCGCGAGCAACAGATCATAAAATGCCATACTCTAGTAATCAAAAAAAGGAGTATATATAATTTTTTGTTATCCGGAAGCGCAACCCGAAAGGATTAAAAACTATTCTCCATTTTCAGTATTATGCCTAAATTGATTTGTGTCACTGGCGCAAAAGGAGGGATTGGAAAAACAACCTCCGCATTAAATTTGGCCATCGCCCTCAAAGATCTGGGAAAGGATGTTCTCCTTGTTGACGCAAACATTTCAACGCCCAATATTGGGTTGCATTTGGGAATCCCTTCTGTCCCTTCAAGCCTGCATCATGTTCTCAAAGGAAAAAAGGAACCCAAAGAAGCATTGTATACGCACTCTTCAGGGATCAAAGTCATGCCGGGCAGCATTGCAGTAGAAGATATTGGGGTGGATACAGACCGCCTCGCGGCTGTCCTAAAAGAATTAAAGAAGCATGCGGATGTTATTATTATCGATTCTGCGGCAGGATTCGGAGAAGATTCCTTGGCGGCATTAAAAGCTGCAGATGAAGTCCTGATTGTCACAAATCCAGAAATCCCTGCAGTGACTGAAGCATTAAAAACAGTGAAACTCGCTGAGAAACTCAATAAAAAAATTGTTGGAGTTCTCCTCACAAGGACAGGGAAGGGCAAGAGTATGAACACAGAAGAGGTTGAAGAGATGATTGAATTGCCAGTTATTGGAGAAGTGCCAGAAGACAAAGCAGTGAAAAGCGCGTTGTATGAAAAAAAACCCGTTATTCACCATGCCCCTTTTTCAAAGGCAGGGAAGGGGTATAAAAAAGTTGCAGAAAAGATTGCAGAAGAGAGATATGAATCTCTTTTAGATGAAGAGGCATTGATCCACAAAGTCTTACGAAAGCTCGGGCTAAGATAAAGAGAAAAAGAAGCTTTTTTAAATTCTCCTCCCTCGCTACAAAGAATGGGCTCGTAGCTCAGAGGTAGAGTACCGCATTGGCTATGCGGGGGCCGCGGGTTCGATTCCCGCCGAGTCCATTTCTTCGAGTATGGGACAGAATTAATCCCCAAATAGGTTAATTAAGTTGTGC
>CAZTDJ010000027.1:3550-8942 GCA_964612835.1 Candidatus Woesearchaeota archaeon | reverse complement strand
GTGAGTTCAAAGATTGTCTATCGGGTTACCATTCTCTTTCGGGTGAACCCGTGAAGAAGTCTTTATACAGCGATAGGATCCCGCAATATTCTGTGTGATGGACGTTCTGATCCTCCCGTATTGCATGTTCCAAGCTTTCAAGAAAACTTTTTTCATTTGAGAAATCAATCCCTTCTTTTTTGATGTAGGTGCAGGACATTCCTATCTTGTTAAGATTATGGTGCATGTCAGATCCTACGACTGTCGCGCAGTGATATTTTTTTGCAAATTCCCTTGATTTTACATTCGTAACGGAGAACCAGAGGGTATTTGAAGCGTTGAACCCCTCAAGAGCGCTCGCATATCCCGCGACCTTCGCAAGAAGCGTTTCTTTTTCCTTGTTGAGGATTCCTGTTCTGGGAACCGAGTAGGGATGGGAGATAATAGCGATGCCCTCTTTTTCCGCGGTTTGAATAAGCTGTTCAAGACCCATCACGTCATGAATCTCTTTTCCGATGACAATCACATGAAATCCTTCGCGTGTTGTTACTTCCTGTCCCTTCACAAAGAAAAGTTCTTTTTCTCCATCGCTCAGACGAAACACATCCCCATAATCGTCGAATGCAAGTTCCCTCTTTCTTTCTAAAACAAGGTTTTTAATCTCCGAATAGGTAAGCTGGGATTTTTCCCCTGGAAAATGACTGGTGATAACGACCATCTCCACTTTTTGGGTGAGTGTTGAAAAAAGGTGCTCAAGAGAGGCGTAGCTTTCCTTTTTATCCATATGAACATGAAAATCAACTCTGTAAAACCCCTCTTTCTTTTCCGAATTATTTTCTGTGCACAGATCAGTGACGACCTTCGAAATTTCTGTGATAGCCCCATGATTAGTAAGAAGTTCCCCCATTACTGAGCACATCTCCTTATACTTTTTTACCGCGATGTAGAGTCCAGTATGGGCGAGAAGTGATGAAAGAACAAGGCAGCCGGCGATTTTGAATTTTTTGTTCATTGTATCATCTTTTCAAGTTCTCCCCAATTTTTTACGAGGGCATCAGCATGGGGAGCATAGCGCTTATTTGCATTGAAGCCAATAGAGACAAGATACTCTTTGTCTTCTTTCTCTTGTACTGCTTCCACTATCCCCACATCTTCTTTGTATTGGCCAATAACAATAAATCTTTTTTTGTAGGGGTAGTCTGCAAGAATCTTTTTAGTTATCTCTTTTTTGCTTGAGGGGATTTCAAGCTGAACGCCCGTTAATACAGCAATCCCTTTCATTTTTTCTGTCTTTGCTTTATTGGAGTAAAGCCCATCAAATTGTAAATACTGTCGGTAAGGTTTGATAAGGATATCCATGTTTCGTGATACCATGATCTTTGTTAATTCAGGAGTTGAAATTTTTTCTAGAAACTCCTTTGCTTTGGGAAAAACTCTTTTTTGCGGACAGGTTTCTAACCACGCAAGAGGGCAACGATAAAAAGAGTGATAGACAAAATATTCAAGGAGAGAAATCTCTGGCGCTCCAGCGATTTTTTTTATAATCAGAGAAGTGTCTCCCTTTGCCATCTGGAGAAAAAGGCTAAGATAGGAAGGAGAGAAACACGTTTTTGCAAGAGCTTCCCATGTTGCATGAACCCCTGCGTAGGGCATGACATGGCCTATCACTCCATCTACGTCAATAAGAAGCATATCCGCATTCAAAAGTTTTTCTTTAAGGGAGTTCATCGTGGTTTCCAAGAAGCCCACATTTAAAAGGTTTCCTTTTTAGTGGGAAGCCCCTGTAAGTGCATGCTTGCAGCTACAGTCGCGCTCTTTTATTTTAGGGATGATGGTCCGCAAAAGAAGTTTTACATTTCCCACATTTTTTTTCATTGTCGCTTCAACTTCCGCAGCGGAAACAGCGTGGTCTTTCCAGACATCATAATCCGTTACCAATGCAATGGTCGCATAACATAGTTCCGCTTCTCGAGCTAAGAAGGCTTCTGGCGCCATGGTCATTCCAATAATGTCCGCATCCCAACTTTGATAGACCAATGATTCTGCCTTTGTCGAATACCTCGGTCCCTCGATAACAACACAGGTGCCCTTGGGATGGTATTTTAAATTTAATTTTTTTGCCTCTCTCTAGAGAATCATTCGCAAGCGCTTGCAGGTTGGTTCTGCAATAGAGATATGGCACACCCTGTTTTCATTATAAAAAGTATTCTCTCTTTTCTTTGTAAGATCGATGCACTGATCAACAAAAACAAGGTCTCCTGGTTTGTACTCCTCTTTTAAAGATCCCACCGCGGAAACTGAAAAGACGTCTGTCACTCCGAGCTGTTTCAATGCGGAGATATTTGCTCGATAATTCACACAAGAAGGATTAAAAGTATGCTTGCTCCCATGTCTTGGTAAAATCGCTACCTCCACGCCATCCAATGTTCCCGTCGTGATAGGATCGCTCGGATCCCCATACTTTGTTTTGACTCTTACTTTTTTTGCACGGGTGAGGATTCCCGGATCATATACTCCTGTCCCCCCAATGATTCCTATTTTCATAATGTTTTTCCTATGCCTGCTTGAGGACAAAGATCAGCGCGACAAAATCGCAGGCATGTTTGACTTCATCGCATATCTCTGAAAGCGCGTGTCCCAAATTCCCAAAAAAGTTTGCAGAAAGAGGATCGATCTTTTTTCCATTCAGGAGCAACGCGTCAAATAACTTTCGCTGAACCATATCGGCTTTTTTTTCAATTGCTTTCATCTCTTCAATGTCCTTTGAAATGTCATTTTTTTTGAAGAAAAGAGCGCTTACAATCTTATCAAGACTTTGGATAGAGCGTGATGCCTCAATGACAAGGCTTTTCAGTATCTGCTCTACCTGACGGCTGGGTTTTCTTTTTTTGAGATAGATAAACATATTTGAAGCATTTTGAAGCTGGTTGCATACCTGATCCTGCTTTTCAATAAGAGTGTAGAGGTTGCTTCGCGTTACAGGCAGGAATGCCCCCCGATACAGCTCATTTTCAATCTCTCTCTTGATGTCGTCTGCTTCTTTTTCAATACTATCCACTGCCTGCGCCCCCTGTATCACTTCATTAAATTTTTTGCTGAATGCGAAAGAGGCAATCTGCTGAAATTCTCTATTCGCTTTTTTTACCAGCGACAAGTGTTTTTGAATAAGATTCAGTATTCTGGTTTCGTTTTTGCTTCCAAAAATGGAGAGAACCTTAAAGGCCATATTTCTTACATCGCTCCTTTCTTTAAATCCTTTTCCCTCATTTTTTAGACAAGGAATTGCAAAAGGAAAAATGAGAGGACCCCGAAGATTGCCCCTAGAATGGGGGTTAAAATCCAACCGCGGAGGATTTTCCAGAGCTGCGAGACATCTATCAACGCCATGCTTTTAACCAAGCCGGTTCCCGTAATCCCGCCGATCGTTGCCTGTGTTGCGGAAGTGGGAACTCCCAGGAGGGTCATCCCATAAAGAGTAATTGCGCTCCCTGTTTGCGAAGAGAACGCCATTCTCGGATCAATCTCCGTGATTTTCTTTCCCGTGGTTAAGGTTATCCTTTTACTAAAAAAGATTGAGCCGACCCCGATAAACATTGCTGAGAGCAAGGCCATCCAAAAAAAAGGGAGCGACGCGTGAATGATAAACCCAGCAATCAGCCCGATATTATTTGCTCCAAAGGAATATGCGAAAAATATCATGCTTCCAATGACGAGCCATTTGATGTTCCTTTCAATGGTAATAAAATTTTTCTGTTTCAGATTCTGTGACAGCAGGGAGTAGGAGAGCATCCCAAAAAGAATTGCGATGAACGGAGTTAAAACCCAAAAAATGAAGAGGAAGAAAAGCATCCCCCAGTTGATGGGAATCCCCTTGAGGAGCAAAATTCCAATAAAAGATCCAACGACGGTTTGAGTTGTTGATGTGGGGATTCCATAAAAGGCGTAAAGAAAGAGGAGCGCCGCTGCCCCGAGCATCATTGCTGAAATGTCTGTGAGCGGAAGAGAAGAGATATCTGCTAAGCCCCTTCCGATGGTTTCTGTTGTTCGCTCTCCTTGAAAAACCGCCCCGACGATCGAGAAGAGGATGACAAGGAGAATAGATTTCCTATACGAGAGAACTCCTGATCCGAAGGTAGTTGCAAAACAGTTGGATGCGGTTGTTGCTCCAACCCCCATACTAAGAAATGCCGCGATAATCAAAAATAAGACAAATGAAAAATCCATTTTGTAATGAAAGGGGTTGATTGTTTATAAAATTTATCTGCAGAGAATCCTCTAAGAAAATTGATAGATAGTTTTATATATAACTAAGTCGGTAATGAATAAAAGATTTTTATGAGAGTCCAATGGAAAAAATGGGATTATAAAAGGATAGAGGACGTCCTTATTGTTCTGCTGGCAGTTCTTTTATTGCTTAATCTTTTTTTAATCAGCACCATGGACCTTTCCAATTCCCAAAAAGAAGAAAAAGTGAAGCTGAAGGTCACTGTCATCACAACTGAATGCGCGTCCTGTTTTAATATGCTCTCTTTTTTAGAAAGTTTGAAGCAAAATCATGTGGAGATAAAAAAAGAAACTGTTTTGGCAGCGACCTCAGAAAAAGCGCTGGCGTTGATTGAGAAATATGAGATTACAAAGCTTCCTGCCATGATTGTTGATGGGGATGTTGAAAAAGTGGCTCAGGGCCTCTTTGAAGAAAGAAAAGGAGTTCATGTTTTGAAAGAAGTTCCCCTGCCGTATGTTAATGCGCAGACAGGGGAAATTGTCGGACTTGTGGATGTAAAAGTTCTGTTTGATCCGCTCTGCGCGCGTTGCGCAAATGCGTCTGTTGTGGTTTCCCAGTTCATGCAGCTCGGACTAAAAATAAACGAGCAGAGGATGATTGATGTGACACGGGATAATTCCCTCTTCAATCGGTACAATCTTAAAATAGTGCCCACCATCGTTCTTTCTCATGATATCTCCCTATACCCTTTCTTCCAACAGCTTGAAAGCTACCTGATAAAAACTCCGGATGGGAACTACCTCGTGCCTCCGCAGCCACCGTATGAGGATATCACAACCGGCCAAATGGTTGGGCTTGTTTCTTTAACAAAAATTAATGACAAAAAATGCGCACAGTGTTATACTGTGGACGATCACCTTCCTATCTTAAGGTCTTTTGGGATTGACATCGTGGAAGAAAAAGTTGTTGATATTTCTTCGCTGGAAGGAAAAGCGCTGGTAAAGAAATATGGCATCAAGAAAGTCCCCACGATTATCCTTTCAGGAGATGCAAGATACTACAGCGCCCTCGCAAATGTATGGGAAAAAGTGGGGAAGGTTGCAGAAGACGGCTCCTATGTGTTTGTGGCTGTTGAGTCCATGGGAACGTATAAAGATCTTGAACAGAACAATGTTGTTGGATAATGAG
>CAZTDJ010000027.1:0-3540 GCA_964612835.1 Candidatus Woesearchaeota archaeon | reverse complement strand
AGGGAGGGATCCTTCTCTCGCCCTTGCTGAACTGCATTCCTATTTTTCTATGCAGAAAGCGGGCTATCGGATTTTTTTATGTTCCCAAAAGAGAGGATTTGTGGTCGTTGAAACTCATGAAGACGCATTGACTATCATGAATCGTCTGGGGGGAATTGTAAAAATTGCGCAAAAAATCCAGCTTGAGCAGTGGGAGCTCCCCTTTTTTGAGTCCAATGTCGCGTATTACTCCCTTACGAATTATGACGGACAGGGAACTAACGAAGTTCTTCATGCTATTAAAGGAAAGGCGAAAAAGGAAAATGCAAAAATCTTGCTTGTTCATGGGCGAGGCCATATCGGGGTAGAACCATCAAAGTTTTTAAAAAAGAGGATGTTTACCAACGGCTTTGAATTTTTTCAGGTGGATCATGTCCTGTATCAAACCATCGCGGTTACTGACACGCGGGCTATCGAAAAGAGAGATGTTGAAAGGCCATTCCAAGAACCTCTTGAGGCTATTTCAATCAGGCTTGCGAGGATATTAATCAATCTTGCGCAAGTAAGAAAGGGAGAAACTCTTTTGGACCCTTTTATGGGGATTGGAACGATTCTCCAAGAGGCAATTTCTTTGGAGATTTGCGCTATGGGCGTTGACAAAGATGAAAAAAGGGTTTCCCAAGCAAAAAAGAATCTTGAATGGTTTAAAAAAAGATCATCTTCCTCTTCCATTTTCCAATGTATCAGGGGGGATAGCGGCTCACTTCATCTTTTCCTTAAAACAAAAATTGATGGGGTTGCGACAGAGCCTTATTTAGGCCCCCTTATTAAGAAACTTCCTACGAGACAGGAAGCGCAACATACCATGCAAGGGCTTGAACAGATGTATGCGCGAGTGCTCACATCAATTCATCAGGTTCTTAAACCAGGAGGATATGTTTCCCTTATTGTTCCCTTGTTTAGAACACGAGAAGGCAGCCATGCGAAAATGAATTTTCCTTCCCTCATCAAAGGATTGTTTTCTGTTGTTCAGTTTCCTGATGTTCCTATTCCTATTCTTTATAATACGGGAAAAAACAAAGTCTTGCGCGAAATCTGGGTTCTCAGAAAAAAAGAGAGATCATCCAAAGCCATTTAAACCTTTGTTTTCTTATCCACACGTATGACTATTCCTTCACGAGAAATTTACAAAACATACGGAGATGTTTTCGACAGGTCAACGATACGGGGCATCTTCGAACTGCAGAGCAAAGGCTATTTTGATGAGCTTAAAAGCCCCGTCAGCATTGGAAAAGAAGCGAACATTTTTACCGCGGAAAGGGGAGATGGGCCAGTGATTGTGAAAATCTATCGTACGCAAACCTGCGATTTCAAGAAGATGTACAGCCACCTGGTGTTTGACCCGCGATTTAGGATCATGAAGAGATCAAGAAGACCCATTGTTTTTACATGGGCCCAGAGGGAATTTAGAAATCTTTTAAAAGCGAAAGAGGCGGGAATGCACTCCCCCACACCCTATGCAATCCAGGGCAATATCGTGGTTATGGAGCTTATCGGAAATAAAGTTCCTGCCAACAAGGTTAAGAAAGAGCCCCCCTCTGACACAATGAGATTTTATAAAGATCTTTTACAAGAGGTGAAACTGCTCTATCACAAAGCAAAGCTTGTGCATGCAGACCTTTCAGAGTATAATATCCTTAATTTCAACGAAAGGCCGTACCTTATTGACTTTTCCCAGTCCATTCCTCTGGAGCATACGGACGCAGAAACCTTTTTAAAAAGGGACATTCGGAATATGGTTGCCTACTTCCATAAATTGGGGTTGGCGCTTGAAGAGGAGAAAACCCTGAAAGAGATCAAACATGGAATACGTGCAAGAGATTAAGATACCCAAAGAAAGGATCGCTGTCCTTATTGGGAAAAAGGGGGAGATTAAAAAAGGGATTGAAAAAAGCACGGGAACAAAAATAAAGATTGATTCTGATGAGGGGGATGTTCTCATTACTTCCTCCGATAATCTTAAGGCCTATGAGACAAAGATGATTATCCAAGCAATTGGGAGGGGATTTAGCCCAGAGAATGCCGCATTATTGCTGAGTGAGGAAAATACTCTCGAGATTATTGATATAGCTGATTTTACGGGGAAGTCAAAGAAAAAGATGCTCCGGGTGAGGGGGAGAATCATTGGCACATCGGGAAAAGCAAAGAAAAGAATTGAGGAGCTTACCCATACCCGAGTTTCCGTTTATGGAAAAACCATCGCTATCATTGGGGAAGTGGTGAATGTCGCAACAGCGAAACGGGCATTGGAAAGTTTGCTCCAGGGATCTCCGCACAGCAGCGTTTTTCTGTGGCTTGAAAGGCAACTTGGCAAAGGAGAAATTGAATTTTAAAAGGGAAAGACACGATCTCCAAAATTCTACGATGTTTAGGGGTTGTCTTCTATTTTAGAATGACGCACTAAGATGTGTTCTAGCCATGAACATTTGACAGTGGCTTTCGTTGGATCAAAAGAAATATTCCCCTTTGGCCCCCTTAATTCCAAAAGTTGAACTGTTGTTAAACCTGTTTCGGGGTCACTTAAATAATCATCAGCAAATTGTCGTGCACAATCCACTGCATTTAAAAAAGCAGCATCGGAAGTAGGAGCAGAAATCTTTTTGATTTCTTCAACATAATCCGGATATTTTATTCCAAAACCATGTGAAACACCACAATGAATCCCAAACGTTGCTTGGTATTCCATGAAAGAAAAAAGGACCCATGACGTTTAAAAAGATTATGGTGATTAAGAAGCTATTCTGTTATCCCGAAACTGCTTCCGCTTTAGTTTATCCCCTACTTTTTTGGAGTTTTATATGACAAACTCATGGGCTGCCGGTTTTATGATCTTTCAAACCATCCCTGTCCTCATTTTTGTATATATCTCTTATTTCTCTTATATTCCCATCACTTACATTTCGCGCTAAAACCATTTTGGTCTGAGAAACTCCTTTTAACAGTTGTTTCATTATCTATACTCTTTTTTCAAACGTAAGTTTATACATTTAAACTACACCCCTTAGTTAAAGGCATATAGGGAGTAATAACGTGATAGCACAGTGATTAAGAAGCTATGAGAACTTTTTAGATATTTTTTCTTATGCGACGGGAAAGCAACGGAATAACCAAAAATTTATAAAATCCGATGCGAGAGGAGAATATATCTTTCGAGTTTTATAATGGAAAAAAAGAGGGAGACAACCGTTGCTGGGGAACTTGCAAAATTACAGCGAGAGGTCTCTGTCTCAGAGTTTTTTCTTAAAAATAGACATCTCCTTGGATTTGACAACCCAAAAAAAGCCCTGTTAACTGTTGTGAAAGAGTGCGTGGATAATAGTTTAGACGCCTGCCAGGACATGAAGATCTTGCCGGAAGTGAAGGTTGAGATAAAACCCACAACAGAGGGAAGATATGTGGTAAGCATTGAGGATGATGGACCGGGAATTGTCAAAGAGCAAATCTCAAAGGTTTTTGGGAAGTTATTGTACGGGAGCAAATTCCACCGCTATCGGCAAAGTA
>CAZTDJ010000026.1:0-8968 GCA_964612835.1 Candidatus Woesearchaeota archaeon | reverse complement strand
GAAATGACTTTTTGTTACTTTTGTTTTTTTCTAAAAAAGAAGAAGTATATTGTGAAGAACGCCGTATAATTTATGACTATGAACCACGGATTGAGCCATGAAAATCCGTTAAATTTCCAGTCTAGAATTGGCCAGAGAAAAGGCGTCGGATAAAATTGGTAGGAATGCGTGGGGATATCCATCACAATATGCATAAACCATCCGCTTAACTCCCAGATGGGCCTGCGAAAGACGAGAAAGACGAGTCCAAAAATAAGAAAGAAAATGACAAGGCTGTGGCTCATGCTGTAGAGCATTGACGTTATACTAAAGAGAAGAGAGGCTTGATGTTGCGAGGGTTCAAAGGAATCAGGAGAAGGAAGGCTTCCTAGAGGGATGGTTCCTAAAAAGAGTTGCAAGAACATCCAGCTGAAGAGGAGAGTGAATGCGAAAACATCAGGAAAAACACCCCACCACGCAGTTGCAAGAATATTGATTTTCTTTTTCTTTCGCAACGCCTTTGCAATTACAGCAGCCCAAAGGCCATGGGAAAGGGTGTCCATTTATTTTAGGTAATACTAAATAATACGTTAGATACAAAAGAGAAAAGTACAACAAGAAAGATAGTTAGGCTGATAAGAGAGCTTACCAAGCAGTATTCACACCATTCTTTGATAATTGCCAATTGCACAAAAATGAGATACAGTGAAAAAATTGCTGCAATTCCGCTCACCGCCATTTTTAAAAGATAAAGGGGGAAAAGCCATTCAGCGCTCAACCATCCCACTTTTAATAAAATGAGTTGCGCAATCTCAAACAAAAAAATAGACCCATAATATGCTATCCCTACAGCAGTATTGTCAACCCCGAATATATTGCCATATTTGCTATTGATTACTTTGTTGCAGTCTGTTCCAATAACGCACACGAGCCTTTCTGCATGCCTTTTTTTGTAGAGGATGTATGCGGCGAGAACAAATCCAAAAATTGAAAGGGGCAAAAGCCAAAGATGCTCCATCTTACCCCCTTATGGCCAGAAGCCAATGAGCGCATCGACAGAAAAATTACCCGCGCCGAGAAGGACAAGAGCTATTGCTGCTCCAAGTATCACAAAGTCAAATTCCCATCCCAATTTGTCATGGGCTGAAAAAGGAACCTTCCATGCCGCCACTTTAAGGTAAATGGCGCCAAGCATGACAAGAATAAATCCAAGATTTGCAAACTGCGTAAGGAAACCGGCGATGGTCGCAAGCCCCCCAAAGGTTTCAGCAACCCCGAGGAAAATCAAGAATGCCCCCCAATGTGGCTTTCCCATTCCTGCAGCCATCTGTTTGCCGCTTTTTAATTTTGGCAAGCCATGATACATAAAAATGAATCCCATAAAAATCCGAAGAACAAACAACCCCATGTCTTCTAAGCCATTTAAAAACAACATCCTTATCACCTTTCCCGTATTATTCTTTTATTTTTATAGCTTTTAAACTTTTCCGCAACTTATTTTAAATGGAATTCAACAATATCATTGTCTGCCAATATATGCCCGAGCCCAACCTTTGATCCTGAAAACGCAACGCTTTTTCCCCAAACCCTCGCAAATCTAAATTTCTTGATGAAATCCTTGTGGATGGTGGACGCAAGATCTTTCACGATACTCCCTTTTTTGATTGCGATAGGAGGCCAATCCTTTTCTTTTCCTGGGGATTTTGTAAAAAGGCGGATCATCCCAATTTTTTCCCACATTCCCTTTTTCAGTTTTTCAATTCCTTCCTCTTTTTTTGCGGAAATTTTGAGATTTTTGCAGGAGGCAATATCACATTTGTTTTCAACACACAATAGAGGTAGGTAGACAATGTTCTCGCTCGTGGCTTCATCAAGCTGCTGAAGTGTGACAGGACCGTAAAACTCAATAACCGCGTTATTCATTCCTTTTTGGCGAAGTGTTTTTACTGCTTCTCTGATATCGCCTCGAAAAAGATTTTCTCCGACAAAGGTTATCCCCCCTGAGATCACCTTCTTTATTTTCAAAGGAGGCTTTTGCTCTCCTAGTTTGATGTGCGCCTTTTCAAATTCATGGAAAAGGAATTTTTTTTGATCCTTTGTGTTTTTTGTCGCGTCAAGAACAAAGACAATCAAGTCCGCATTTCTTGCTATGCTAAAAAAAAGTGGCCCTCTTCCTTTATACGCGAAGTCTTCCGTGATCGCGGGAAGCTCAACAATCTGGATTTGCACCCCGTCAATGTCCGCCATTCCTTCTTCCGGTTCAACGGTCGTGAACTCGTACTCAGCAACTTCTGGCTTTGCGTTCGTTAGTTTAGAAAGGAGCAACGATTTTCCGCTGTTCGCAATACCCGTAAGAACCACCTCCGCAAACCCTTTTTTCTTTTTTTTTAGCTGGTAACCTTTTCCTTTCTGAGTTTTCTGCTTTTCCAGCACGCCACGATATTTTGAAAGCTTCTGCTTGATGTCTGCTAGCAACGTCTCGCTTCCCTTGTGCTTTGGAGCGGTTCTCAGCATCTCTTCAAGGGCTTTTATCTTTTCTTCTATCGTTCTTGACTTTTGATGCTTATCAAGAGCTTTTGCGTATTCATATCCTGCATTGATGGGCATGGTGCACTATTCCATGTACTGAGAAATTTATAAATATTCTTAATCGGGAAGTTCCGTCTCCTAAATCTTTAAGAAGCGGATTTTTCTGCCGCAATATTTTTTTTACTCCGGTGGACTTTTAGGATAGAGCCATCAAATCTAAAACATTTAAACAACTCTGTAACAATATTATTACATATGTTACAAAAAGACAACAGATACAAAGTTCTAAGAGTATAGAACTAAAAAAAATAAGGAAGAGAAAACTATACGTTCTCTAGTTCTTGTCTAAAAACATAGGCACAGCTTGGTGTGACGACAACCCAGTCCTCTCCAAATCCCGCAATATCTCCGCCTACCGCATCGCAGGTTTTCTTCAATTTGTTCACTGCCCTCTTCAATTCCACCATATCCTTGTCCTTAATGGGCCTGATATTGACAAGAGAAATTGTTTTTCCTTCCCTCAGCGCATCAAGAATGGGCTGGATATCTTCAAATTTCTGGACCACATACGGCTTGACCAGTATTTTTGAAGGACTTTTCTTTTGAGCAAGATCTCCTGTGTCTATTTCAAGATAGTCATCTTGGTACTCGTTGTAGTAATCCTGATCGTGCTGGCTCCCAAGAACTTTATCTTTTATTTTGTTTAAAAGTTTTTTCATGCCTATCGCCTCTTTTCCTCCATTGCAGAATGGTTCATACCATAAAATATCCTTATTGACTATTTAAATATTTCTGTCATTGATTTTAGAACAAAAAAATAGCCCCGCCAGGATTCGAACCTGGGTCCTCTGGACCAGAGCCAGAGATGATTGGCCTTTTTCAATTTGGCCGCTACACTACGGGGCTGCATCAACCCAAAAGAATTGTTTGTTTAAAAAACTTTGCGCAAAGCCCCCTTTGGATAAACAAAGAGTTTAAAAATAATTTTTCTTTTGATAATAGATATGC
This sequence comes from Candidatus Woesearchaeota archaeon, assembly GCA_964612835.1. Classification (GTDB taxonomy): domain Archaea; phylum Nanobdellota; class Nanobdellia; order SCGC-AAA011-G17; family JAGVXY01; genus CAZTDJ01. The sequence continues at coordinate 5,452 of CAZTDJ010000026.1, read as the reverse complement.
GCACCGCCCCCTATCGGAGAGTCATACGCCTTGGAAGATTTACGACGTCTGATATTGAGCTCAAGGATTTAGGAAAGGCGTGGATCGCAATCTCTTTTGCCTTTGCAGTTATCCTGAAAGGAAGCTTGGGGGAGGGCATTTTTGTTTCTTTCCTGATGTCCGCGCTTACAGTGGGAACGGGATTTTTGCTCCATGAGCTCGGCCACAAACTTCTTGCCCAAAAATATGGGTGCTTTGCTGAATTTAGGGCGAATACAATGATGCTGTTTCTTGCGGTGCTGATGTCCTTCTTGGGATTTATTTTTGCAGCACCCGGGGCCGTGATGATTGCGGGAGCTGTTTCAAAAGACAAGAACGGGAAGATTGCGTTTATGGGCCCCCTTATCAACCTTCTTTTGGCAGGGCTCTTTTATGGAATTTCTTTTTTCTTTCCCCACCCTTTTTGGAAATATGGGGTTTTGATTAACAGCTGGATTGCCCTTTTTAACATGCTTCCCTTTGGCATTTTTGATGGCTATAAGATTTGGCAATGGAATAAAATACCCTACTTTTTTGTGGTGGTCGGAGCTCTGGCATTTTTGATCTTGCATTAAAAAATGGAAAACGCTGTTAAAGTTAAACTCAAGGAAGCAGAAAAGAAGAAGAGGGAGCTTATCAAGCAGGGAACCATTGATTTTTCTTTCAAGCCAAAAAAAGAAGGAGAGTTCATTTACTTTCCCGTGAAAGAGCATGGAAATACATCGATGCGATTTGAATCAGAAAAAAAGGAAGATCTTAATTCCCTTCTTTCAAAATACTTAACAAAAAAAGAACTCGGGGCGTTTCCAAATTCTTTTGATTGTATTGGTGATATTCTTATTGTGGAATTGCCAAAGGAACTTTTCAAAAAGGAGAACGCGATAGGAACATGCCTCCTGCGTTTTTTTAAACATATCAAGGTTGTTGCGCGGAAGGCGGGATTTCATGGAGGAACATTTCGAACTCGGAAATTAAAAATCATCGCGGGGGAAAAGAGGAAGGAAACGCTCTATCGTGAGAATGGGGTTGTGATGAAGGTGAATGTTGAAACATGTTATTTCTCGGAGCGCTTAAGCCACGAACGTTTGCGAATCGCCCATCAAGTCAAGCCTGATGAAGAAGTGATGGTCATGTTTTCGGGAGTTGCGCCCTATCCTCTTGCAATCTCCAAGAACTCAAGGGCGCGATGGATTTATGCTATTGAAATGAACCCTCTTGCGCATACATTCGCGCGAGAAAATGTATCCCTGAATAAAATGAATAATATCTTCCTTTTTGAAGGAGATGTGCGAAAGATGATGAAGGAAACAACCAATGCCCTTATTGGCTTAAAAAGTCATTACCAAAGAAGCCAGCTTGACAAAAGACTTGCAAAAAAACCAAAGCTCATTGAGCTCCATCTTTTTATGGAAGATATGTATGAAAAACTTAAGGATTTAGAAACAGCAATCAAAAACATACGAAAGCAGGGGATCCAGATTATGCTCCATCAGCCTCTCGGCATCTGTTATTCAACGTCTAATAAAGAGGAACAGGCGCGGGTCTTTGAGATCTACCACAGGCTTTATGCTCTCTGCAAAAAATATGGCCTGATAGGATTTATTGCGCATCCCTTTGGAATGGAGGAAGGCATTCTTCCCCAATTTGCTTCAGATATGAAGGATCTGAAGATTTTTGAGGACTATATGTATCCTGAATATGTGCCAACAGATAAAACTGAGTATTACTTTGGTGTCTTACGAAAATTAAAATTTCCGAAGATGTGCATCGACATCTCCCATTTCTATCTCGCGGAGAGATCAACAGAAAAACTTTACGCCACGATCAAAAAAGCGAAGGAGCATCACCTTTGTTATTTCCATATTAATGATGCACATCTTTCTGGCAAGGGGCACAAGGATTCATATGAGATTGGAAAAGGGAGCATTAATTTCCCAAAGATTGCGGGGCTTTTGGATTTTGGGGTCACTGAAGTGATAAGCAAAGATGAGAACCATCCGATTGAGATGTTGGGGAGTTATGAGCGATTAAGAAAAATGAGGACATCGCTACATCTGTTTGATAGGATTGTCATGCCCCTGCCAAAAACCGCGGAAGATTTTTTGGATCTCGCGCTCGCGCATCTCAAGCCAGGAGGCACGATCCACCTCTACGATTTTTTGAAAGAAGAGGACATTCCCCAGAAGGCTATTGAAAAGATTAAAAAACACTGCGCTCCCCATATTCTTCAGGTTGTCAAGTGCGGCCAATATTCGCCAAAAAAATTTAGGATTTGCATTGATTTCAAAATAAAATGATGTCGAAAACACACCTTGCATTTGCGCTTTTTGCGGGATCTTCTTTGTTCTACTTCTTGGACATTGAGCAAAAGATTATTTTCCTCTCGGTTGTTTTTTTCGCATCGATTTTTCCTGATATTGATACCCCCTATTCAAGAATTGGAAGGAGAATCAGGCCACTATCCAATTTGTTTAAGGTCTTGTTCAAACACAGGGGATTTTTGCATACGGTCTTTTTCTTAGCAGCCATTGATTTCCTTTTGCTTTATTTTGAATACGGATTTTTTGCCTTTGCATTTTCTGTAGGTTTTCTCTCGCATTTAGTGATGGATAGCCTTACAAAACAGGGGGTAAAGCCGTTTTATCCCTTCCCTTTTAGGGTTAAGGGTTTTTTAAAAACAGGTGGCTTTTTTGAGAATATTCTGGCTTTCCTTTTTCTTGCGGGATTTATTTTGAACCTGTACATGCATTTCTTTCACTTCAATTAAGTTACTACTAATTAGTAAAGTATTTAAAGAGGAATACCTCCCTGAAATATTGTTAAAATGGCACTACATACAAAAAAGTTGATTTCGGGAATTCTCGCAACTTACTTGGGCATTCTTCCCTCTTTTGGCTTTGTCCAAAAAGATGTTGACGCGCAGAATACCCGAGAACCTCTTGAGGAAAAAATCACCCAAGAAAAAGATGGAAAAAGAGTACTCACTGTAGCAGTGAATTACGATGAAGAATTTGAGCAGGCGCATAAACCAACAAGAATACTTACAGACTTCGATTTTTTATCAAAGATTTTTGAAAAAGAGAAATATCGTGGAGAAAAATTGGAAATTACCTTTAACGTAAACACTCCAAAAAGAATAGAATCCGATAATCAATGGAAGAACAACTTTTCCCTTTTCAAAGATTTTTTATTAACAACCACAAAAGAAGCAGATATCACCGTCCTTTTTTCCAATCAGACTAAACAAGAGGAGTATCATGGTCTTACTGACAGGTTAAGGAGTTGTATCCTACTTAATTTTTCTAAAAACGTCGCGGGGGAGTATCTCCTTCTTCATGAAGTCAGGCACCTTTTTGGAGCCGCAGACAGGGACGCTCATCATCCGGATTATTTAGCTATTTCCAATATGTCTTATAATAATCCCTTTACTTCCGCCATTGATGAGCAAAATAAGAGCATCATCTTTTCAAATAAAAAGAGGGATTTCAATTATAAAAATAAGGATAGAAAAGAGCTATCTGATTTAATGAAGAAATACCCCCAAGAGAAGGATTTGATACGGAGGGCATACCTCTCAAAAAAGAATATGGTTTTGAATGGAAATTATCTCCAAGACCGAAAAAAATCCCTTGACCTTTTTCTTAATTTAAAAAATAAACATGCAGATGAAGCATATTTTGATTATGCGCTTGCGGAGATTTATAATGCATATGACGGAAAGTTGGCGGTCCAGTATGCTCAAAGCGCAATCCAAAAAAAGCAGGATTTTGGGGACGCGTACGCCCTTCTTGCCAACATTCTCTTTCGCTATGATTTCCGGAAGTGTCCCGAACTTGTTGAAAAGGCAGTCACCTTTTCTCAAGATCAGGAAGTAATGGAAAGTGCCGTCTGGCTTTACGAAGCGTTTGGGATGTATGAACGTGCCTATCCGTTGCAAGAAAAACTTCTTCAGGAAAATCCATTTTTAAAAAGGAATTATTTTAAAATGGCAACTCTCTGCCAAGCCATGGGAAGAAATAATGAGGCAGACACATACTTTACAAAAACAATTGAGCGCGAGGAAGGAGAAGATTTTCAGGTATATCTCGAAGCAGGAGGATTTTATTTAGAGCAAGGCAAATATGAAAAAGCAATCTCTCTTCTTGCTGTTGCTGAAAAACTTGATAGAAAACAATTTGAATATTTCCTTGGAGAAAAAAAATCGCTCTTGAAAGAGGTTCCTCCTGAAAAAATAAGCAAGAAAAATAGAAGGTTTGTCAAGCAGTGGTTGCTGGAGTAATCTGTTTTCTGGTCTCGCTATCCAAAAATCTTTTAAGGGCAGAGAACTTCTTAAATCAAGATTATGAAAATCTGTGGCATTGATGAGGCTGGCAGGGGGCCTGTCATTGGACCGATGGTAATGGCTGGAGCGATGACTGATGAGAAGGGAATCCAAAAACTTCAGGAGCTTGGGGTTAAGGATTCAAAACTTCTCAGCCCGCGGCAACGCGAGAGGTTATTTCCAAAAATTTCTGAGATTTGCAGCCTCAAGATCGTTGTTATCCAGCCGCGAGAGATTGACGAGGCTGTTTCCTCTCCCACCTCGAATCTCAATAAGCTTGAGCTCATCCACACTGCAGTGATTATTAATGATCTTGAACCCCACCAAGCCATTGTTGATTGCCCCTCTACAAATACGAAATCCTATGCGGAAGAATTGCGGCTTTTTCTCAAGAATAAAAAAATCGAGATTATTGCGGAGCATAAGGCAGATCTTCACTTTCCCATTGTGAGTGCGGCTTCTATCATCGCAAAAGTGACTCGAGACAACGAGATTGAAAAAATAAAAAAAAGAATCGGCATTGAATTTGGTTCAGCGTACCCGAGCGATGAAAGGACAGTCCAGTTTCTTAAAAAACACTGGCGAGAGTACCCGGATATCATTCGGAAGACATGGGCAACATATAAGAACTTGCAGGATGGAGAACACAAGAAAAAATTAGATTTGTTCTAGAAAAATGGGTCTGTTGTTCTGAGAATTGTTTCATTTCTCCCCGGTCCGATGGAGATAAGGGTGACAGGGACTTCTAAGTAATTTTCCATAAAGGAAATAAAATCCTCAACCTCAATGGGCAGATCTTTTCCCCCCTTGTGTATTTTATCAAATATTCCAAAATTCCTGTAGACCGGCCTGCACTCCTTGAGCATCTGCAGGTCATAGGGAAATTCTTCAAAGAGGTGGCCGTTGTAGTTGTACGCGACGCACGCTTTTAAGGGAAGCCCTGAAAGCACATCAATTTTCATCAACGCAAATTCATCAAAGCCATTCAGCCGCACTGATTCCTTTAACCGCACCAAGTCAAGGTAGCCGACTCGTCTCGGCCTTCCTGTCGTTGTTCCGTATTCCTGGCCTTTTTCCCGCATGATGTGGGCAACAGCCTCATCCAATTCTTCT
>CAZTDJ010000025.1:0-9068 GCA_964612835.1 Candidatus Woesearchaeota archaeon | reverse complement strand
GATCGCGGAAAAAGTCTTTGAAAAAATGAGGACAGAAGTGAGAAAAACAATCTTAACGGAAAAGCCCGGCATGAGCAAGGCAGAACGCGACGAGCTTCTGCGGATATTCAAAAATTACAGCGAAAGCGGGGCTGTGTTAATCGCCTGCTCCTCCGGAAGTTTTGGGGAAGGGATTGATCTCATGGGGGACTATCTCAAGGGAGTGGTCATTGTCGGGCTTCCCCTTTCTGTCCCTGACTTAAAAACAAAAGCGCTCATCAACTATTACAATGGAAAATTTGGAAATGAGGGATTTGACTATGCCTACATCTATCCCGCGATCCTCAAGATCATGCAGAATGCGGGAAGGTGCATACGGTCAGAAACAGACAGGGGAGTCATCGTCTTCATGGATGAACGGTATGCGTTTGAAAAATATCGGAGATGCTTCCCGCACGACGCCCATCCAAAATTTTCCCTGCATGCTGAAGAGGACATTAAAAAATTCTTTCAGGCTCTTCCGTAGTCATCCTCAACCCGCACCACATCATCAAGGTGGGGAGTCGATACCTCAAAAATCCTGCAGTCTTCAACAGCCTCAATTCTATGTTTTGTTCCAGGAGTGATGTCAATAACATCCCCTTCCCTTTTCAAGAAAACCTTGTCGTTCAGCGTCAGCTTCATTGCTCCTGATTGAATATACATACTCTCGTGCTTTTTCTGGTGGTATTGCAGGCTGAGCCGCGAGCCTTTTTTCACCTCAAGAATTTTCATCGCGTAATGCTCATTCACGACAAGCCACAATTCTCTCCCCCAAGGTTTGGGGACAACTTTTATCCCTTCCATTCTTTCAGCGCAGTCTTGTACCTTTCAGGCGTTCCCAAATCAAACCACTGCCCTGAATAAGGATACCCGACAAGCTGCTGCTGCTCCGCAAGCTTGGGGAAGGTGTTATTTTCCACCATCACATATCCTGACTCTGGAATCAGCTTCAGCACTTCGGGCTCCATGATATAGACCCCTGCATTAATCAATCGCGATGGAGCCTGCTCCTTCTTGGGCTTCTCAACGAATTTCAGAATCTTGCTCCCGCGCATATCGGCGACCCCATATGAGCTGGGATCATCAACCGTGGTAAGCGCAATCGTTGCCAACGCTCCTGATTGCTTATGGAAAAGGAACATGTCTGGCACATCCAGATTCAAAATAACATCTCCATTGCATACGAGAAACGTGTTATCGAGGTATGGCTTTGCGAGCGCGATAGGCCCTGCGGTTCCCAGTGGGCTTTCCTCCTCTATATAAGTGATATTCACTCCAAATTTTGAGCCGTTGCCGAGGTACTCCTTGATTTTTTCCTTTTTGTACCCCACGGAAACGAGGATATCCCGAATATCGTGGCTCCTTAAAAAGTCTATTTGGTGCTCGATAATGGGTTTGTTCCTAAAAGGGATCATCACTTTTGGCATCTCAAGGGTCATGGGTTGGAATCTTTTTCCCATGCCTCCCGCGAGAATAAGAGCCTTTTTTGGCTTGTTTTCCCCCAGTGCGCCAAGAAGCAAAATCTCAAAAGCATGGCTCCTATTTTTTACATTCAATCCATCCACCCTCTTGTCTACTTTACTCAAGATATCAGACTCAAGGGTGATAGTAATGCGCTCTTTCATATAGCATCATACATTATCTTACCTTTTTAAATGTTTGGGTAAGGTTTATGTAGAATAAAGAAATACCCCCTATATTATGGATATTCCTTCCTTTATCCTGTTTGGGATTTTTGCCATCCTTTTGATAGTGAGCGGTTTTCTTCTAATAAAATCCCTTTCAACAATCTCAAAATTTCTGAGGCTTAGCGAATTTGTCATAGGCTCCATTGTTCTCGCTTTTGCAACATCCATCCCTGAGTTTTTTATTGGGGTAACTTCTGCGTTAGTTGGAAAAAATTCTATCTCTTTAGGAAACGTTATTGGGGCAAATCTTCTTGATATGACGCTTGTTATTGGAATTCCCATTCTTATCGCGAGAAACATTCATGTTGGCACTAAAACTGTCAGTAAGGATTCCTTAATGATGCTCACATTTGCATTTCTTCCCATTGTTTTGATGCTGATAGGAAACAAACTCTCACGGATTGACGGAGCAATCCTCGTAATAAGCTTCCTTTTTTATATAAAATGGATTTTTAAAAAGAAAAAAGTATTTAGCAAAAAAATCTTTGATAAAATTACAAAACTGAATGCTCTGTTGAGCGTTGCGATTTTTATTTTCAGCCTATTCCTGCTTTTTTATAGCGCGAAGAATGTTGTGGATTACGCGGTTATTATTGCGGAATATCTCAATTTGCCAAAAATTTTCATTGGACTTTTCCTTATCTCTTTTGGCACGACTCTCCCAGAGCTTATTGCTAGTTCAAATGCGGCAATAACTGGCCATAAGGGGATAACTTTGGGGAATATTATCGGGAGCGTAATATTCAACTCCAGCATTGTCCTTGGAGTAAGCTCGTTAATCAACCCTATTGAAGCGGAATTTTCCGTATTCCTTTCTTCTTCAGTATTCATGTTGTTTGCGGCATTTCTCTTTGTGATATTTCTGGAAAGCGGAAAAAAGCTAACATGGAAAGAAGGGATTGCGTTAATACTTTTTTATATTCTCTTTTTGATCCTTGAAGTGAATGCCAAAGGGATACTTTTTTAAGGGGATGAAAAAATTATTGTATCCCCTATCGCGCAAAAACTGACGCGAAAATTTCTAAATTTCTCGGAGGAAGATCTGTTGCAACTTTGCGCACATCTGTCCCTCCTTCCATGGAATAAATAGAAACCAAAAAGCAGTTGTAATCTCCCCCGTGCCGCACCCAATATCTAAAATATTTTGTTTTTCATCAAACTTTTTATTAAGACTTGTTAAAATCCATTGCACATTATCTATAAGCTTTTTTTTTGGCCTCTTCGAGGTCTTGTGGCAGCGGCCTATTCGGAAAGGGATATTTCTCATAGAGCTCCCTTACAAAAGAAATTTCCTTGTTCATTCCGATTTGTTTATCCCTCCTTTTTATATGACTTTCGTTTTTTAGTGGAGTGGTATGAAAATAATAAGATAGGATCAATAAAAAAATCCCAAATTTAGGTTATGGGGCCCACACAAAGATTTTAGAAAACGGAACTGCTGAACTATTTTAATCATGCGCCAACCCCAAAAATCGATAGAAAATTATATAAATCAACTATAAAGTTTCTGTGTTATGGCTTATATCCTTGGGATTACTGGTCCTGGTTTCAACAATGGCGCCGCACTTTTAAGGGACGGAAAGCTCATTGCCGCTGCTGAAGAAGAAAGATTTTCAAGAATAAAACATCGCGGAAAATTCTCCTATCCCAAAGAAGCGATTGATTTCTGTTTGCAGTATGCTGGAATAACTTTTGACGAGGTAGAAAAAGTCGCGGTTGGTTGGGATTCGGCATCTAACCATTACAAATATTGGGCAATGGAATCATTGAAACACCCCCCATATACCTATCGATTGCCATCGATTATTAAAAAAGCAAGAAGTGTATCCCAAGACTCCTTTTTTAAACAACATAAAAAAAAAGTTGTCTTTTATAGGCATCACTTGGCTCATGCTGCATCCGCATATTTTGTTTCTGGATTCAAAGATGCCAATATTATCACTATGGACGGGTATGGAGAAACAGACGCTACCGTCCTCCACCATGGGAAAAATCAAAACAGAATTGATATCCAAAAAGTATACAATTCCAATGACTCTATAGGTGAGTTGTATGCGCGATTTACTGATTTTCTTGGATTCAGATTGCACAGCGAAGAAGGGAAAGTCATGGGCCTTGCGAGTTATGGTGATCCTGTGTTCCCCATGGAGGATATTATCCAAATAAAAGACGGAGGATATAAAGTAAAACAGTGGAATAAAATAAAAGAGTTTCTTTCCTCCCTCACAAAGAAAAAAGAAGAAAACTCCTATCTTGGTCTTTATCTTATAAAAAAATTTAACATGGCAAAAAGAAAAAAAGAGGAGCCATTAACAAAAAAGCACCAGAATATTGCGGCGACAATCCAAAATATTCAAGAACAGGTGTTGATCCACCTCGCAGAAGCAATGTACGAAAGAACGGCAGTGAAAAAATTTTGTCTTGCGGGGGGCAGTAATCTGAATTGCGTGGCAAATGGGTTATTGCTTGACCAGAATTTTTGTGAAGATATATTTATTCAGCCAGCCTCAAATGATGCGGGAACAGCCATTGGAGCCGCCTTCCTTGAACATGCCAAAGAAAAATCAAGCAAATTTGTTATGGAACATCCCTACTGGGGGCCAGAATTTACCCATGAAGAGATTAAAAAAGTCCTTATCGAAACAAAATCAAAGTTTACAGAGTATAGTGATATCTGCGGTACCGCAGCAGAATTATTATCTAAGGGAAAAATTGTCGGTTGGTTCCAAGGCAGGATGGAGATTGGACCGCGAGCCCTCGGAAACAGGAGTATTTTAGGAAATCCAACAGAATTAAAATATAAAGACATTATGAACATTAAAGTCAAGCATCGAGAACCATGGAGACCATTTGCTCCTTCGCTTTTGAGTGAAGTTGCAAAAGATTATCTTGAGAATTCTTATCCTTCCCCCTACATGATCCTAAGCACAAGAGTAAAACAAGAAAAATGGGGCGAGATTCCCGCAGTAACCCATGTTGATGGAACTACAAGGCCCCATACAGTAGAAAGAAAGAATAATCCCAAGTATTATGACCTCATCAAAGAATTTGGAAAAATAACAGGAACTCCTGTCGTGTTGAATACTTCTTTTAATGATAAAGGGGAACCAATTGTTTGCACGCCTACAGATGCGATTAGAACCTTTAAAAACACAGGGATGGATTATCTTGCTATAGGCAACTTCCTTGTTTCAAAATAGGTTACTTCTTAGAGAATATGTGTATAGCGGTCTGTTTTACAACGTTTAAATCTTCGAAGGTTAAAAATTTTGTTTTAAAGAGTAATGGAACCCCGATAAAGATTAAAAGAAGACCGTAGATTTCCATATAAAAAGTAAGCAATAATAAGAAGGAAAAAAAGAATATGGGACAAAGTTCTTTCAACATATTGGCTTTTTGGCTTAAAATAGAGAAAGCAAGGGCGTATGAAAAAACCGTTGCGAGAGTAACCCCATACAGGTTAAAAAAAGGGATTAATAAAAAGTCTAAAAGAATGTTGGTTACTGTAGCAAGTAAAAGCGCTATTAAAACTTTTTCTGGTTGAAGTTTTCCAATAAAATACATAGAGATAATTGTATAAATGATAGCTAGCATGATCCCCGCTGCAAGGAGAATCACAAAGGGTTTTATTGATTGATACAAAGGAAAGAAAATGGTTAATATAAAGGAAAGGGATGAAAGTATCACCATGAGGTATATCCACGAAAAGCTTACAGAAAGATTTATTGCTCTTTTTAATAAATTTTTTGCAATTTTTTCATCCTTGATTTCAGCAGTTCTTGTAAGCAAGAAAAACGAAATGCTGTTAGGAATTAAAACAACACTGCCGGCAATAGGCCACGCAATATTGTACTGCGCAACCAACTCAAACAAACGATAAAAACCCAGTATAGCTCCATTTACCCAAAGGAGCATACTAGAAGAAATGGCGATTAGGGAGGTTATAAGTCCTTTTTTGATATACTGTTTTGCGACGCTTTTATTAAACTTCAGATTTTTTATTATCCCCAAAAGAGTATCCTTATTCCAATAAGCGGTTATGAGCGAAACAAGCGCATAACTCAAAAAATAAGAGGATATAATCCCTAACTTTCCATAACTGCGCAAAGCAAATACAAAAGAAAAAACAAAAATCATGGTGAGTGAATTAAAAAGCTGATACATATGGTATCTTCTTTTGACTATAAAAACAGCAAGAGAGATATTATTCAAAAGCAAAAATGGCAGAGATAATACAAGGGGTAAAACCCACGGATAATGCAATGAAATTAAAACTCCAATCAGTACAAAGAGTAAATTTGAAAAAAGCAGAAGGTAAAAAATTGTGGAAGTATCCCTCTTTTTTATCATCCATACTGAAAAAAGATCGGGTAATCCAAAAAAGATGAAGGGGATTGAAAAATTAAAAATATTGAGTACAAAAGCCGCCCTTCCATACTCCTCCACAAGAAAATAATTTGCAAAAACAAAAAGAGCCAAGTAGGTAAATATCTTTGAAAATAAGTTTAAAATGAAGAAATAAACAGTTTCTTTTTTACCCTTTGTTTCCATATTACCTCGAAGCGCAAATGTTCTTTTAAAGTTAATGGTGGGCTAAAAAATTAGAATAATGCGTAAATAAAAGGGGATATACTTGAACTTTGACCAAGTACAATCAAAATTCCAACAAGGAATAACATAATGAAAATAGGAAGCAACCACCACTTTTTTCTCACACGCATAAAACTCCATACATCACGTATCAAATAAAATCTGCCCACTTTAAAATTATCTAGAAACGGCAATTTATTAAGTTTTTGGTAGTATTTCTTCTAATTTTCCATAAATCGCATCAGCCGCTATTTTATGGCCCAGCGCATTGGGATGAACATCTTCATAACTCACCCAAACATCTTTTGGAGAAGTTTCAATATAATAAGGAAGAAGATCTAAAAAGTATACTCTTTCTCCTTTTGCGATATTTTGAACAAAGGCCGTTACAGTACTAAACTGATAATCGTTAAATTCATGAAATTCGGGGAACACAACAAATAAGAGAGGAATATTATTTTTATGGGCTAAATCTATAATCTCCTTCAGTGACTTTTCAGCATTCGCTTTTCCTTCAAACGAGTCCTCGTATAGTGCGCCATAATAATCAACATAATTAAAATCTTTTTTCAGATGTGCTAATGCATTGATATACTTGCTCCACAACACCCCATACAAATAAAAAAGTCTTTTGATATTATAAAAGCGTACGTGCGGTGTTACTTCTGCATCATTGATATAATACCCTACAATGATCATGTCTGGGTCATATTTTAATCCTTCATTTCTAAGGAAAATAGCTTCCATGACTGAATTATAATTGCCAACGCCAGTATTGATAACTTCATATTTTCTTAAACCTTCATTTAATTTTTTTTCAAGCCTCTTGCTGTAGATGTCTTCAAATTCTGTACCCCATCCGAAGGTTACGGAATCACCAATAACAAGAATGCGGAATACATCCCCCTTCTTGTTGTAATCATATTCGTAATCCCTTAACCCCTTTGAATTTATTTTTACATGAACCCCATACAAATCAGCTTCTTTGTTAGGGATGTGAACATGAGAAACAAGAGGGTCATCACTTTTCATTTTAACTTCACTAGCATATCTCCACATTTCTGTGTTATAATCGGCCATATCCTTATAAAAAATTCTTGCAAAGGCCTCACCGATAAATAATATAATACTTATTGTAACAATCAGCAACAAGAGGCTAAAAAATAGCTCTTTATTTTTTTTCTTCATGGTATTCTCATTTCTTCCAATTTCTTGTACAGCATTTCTGAAACGATCTCGTGACCTTTTTTGTTCCAATGACCATCATATTTGTAATAAGGGAGTTCATTACTCTTATTAACATACTCTCTTAACGGGGGCAATAAATCTAGATATGCTATCTGGTTCTTTTTAGAAAATTCGACTATTAATCTATTCGGTTTTTCTAAGTCCCATTCTAATCCTTTCATTTTTGGGTATGTTTCTAACGTTTCATCCCACACCTCGCCACTTATCTGCAATCTATCAGGGTAAATGACCTCCAAAAATTTGATCCCTCTTGTATCAAGATCATTCTTCATATTCACAATTATTTTTTCCGTAATACTCATTGCGTTTTGCCATGTTGAATCATACTCCCTTGCATAGATTAAAAAGTCACTGGGAATTTCTCCCCTATCAATGTCCTGCGTTACAAAACCAAGTTTAACAAATAAACTATAAATACTCTTGGAATTTTTTATGTTCATTGAAATAAAGTTATATAATCTAAATTTACTCCAAAAAATTCTTTTGAGCAAAGGAACGTTGTGTGAACTCCATGCTGTTTTTTTTAATCCATTATCTTCAAATTTGAAGTAAGGTTTATTGAGTGTCTTGATTTCATAAATATTTTTTTCGATATCTGACCCAACAAATAATATCACCAAATCCGAATTGTATTTGTAACCTTCCTCAAGCCAGTACATATAAGCCTGATCTGTCCCAAAATTGCCAACCCCCATATTAATGACTTCAAAATTTTTCTTTCCGCTGTTCAATTTTTCTTCAAGGAGATAATGAAAAGATTCTTCGGGATTTACTTGGAAAGATTCTGGAAATGAACCTCCGAGAAAAATTATCCGGAAGGTATCGATGGGTTTTTCATAAGGATACTCTTTTGTATCTGCAAGTCCTTTTGAATTTGTTTGCATCAGTGCTATATATTCTGGCTTTGTGAGAATCCCCGCCATAGTTGGTTTCAGAATCCATCCAAGATTATCATCAATTTGGTACATATTTGGAGGAACCAAATTAAAGAGAATGATCACTCCTTCAGCAAAAAAGAAAAGAATAATAAAAGTTGAAACCAACAACAAGAGGTTTTTAGAAATTTCTTTAATGCTCCTTTTAGTCGTTAGCATATTTCTCACTATCCCACATATCGCGAGGGTTGTCTGCCCTTTTAATAAGGAATCTCCCCACTGCAAGATAATCAATTCCTGTCCCCATCATGCATTTATAGGCATCATAGGGGGAACACACAATCGGTTCGCCTCTAATATTAAAGGAGGTATTAATCAAAATGGGTATTTTTGAAATTCTCCCAAATTCCTTGATAAGACCCCAGTAAAGTGGGTTCTGCTCTTTTCGTATGGTTTGTAGTCTTCCACTTCCATCAACATGGGTTACTGCGGGAATCAACTTTCTCTTTTCTTTTTTTATGGGATAAACCATTAGCATAAAATCTGTCGGTAGGGGGATAGGTTTATCACACCCAAAATATTTTTCAGCATCTTCGACGCACACGACAGGAGCAAACGGCCTAAATTTCTCTCGATGTTTTACTTT
>CAZTDJ010000024.1:0-9105 GCA_964612835.1 Candidatus Woesearchaeota archaeon | reverse complement strand
AATAATGAGATTGGCACTGTGAATGATATTAAAAAAATAGGGACTCTCTGCAGAAAGAAAAATATTCTTTTCCATACTGATGCAGTGCAGAGTTTTACCAAAGCTCCTTTGGATGTACACAGGGATCATGTCGATTTGGTTTCCCTTTCTGCCCATAAAATCCACGGCCCTAAAGGGATCGGAGCTTTGTATGTGGGGCAAGGCGTTCTTTTAGAGAGAATGCTTGATGGGGGGAATCATGAATTTGGATTGAGGAGCGGAACATTGAATGTTCCAGGAATTGTGGGATTTGGAAAGGCGGTTGGACTCATGAAGAAGAGCGATATCGCGAGGATGAAAACTCTGAAAGATTTTTTTATTCGCAAAGCCCTCGCAATAGGGGGAATCTCTCTCACAGGGCACCCCACTTCTCGATTATGCAATAATATTCATCTCTGTTTTAAAGGAATTTCTGGAGAAGAAATATTCAATCATTTAGACAAAGAAGGAATTGAATCCTCTTTAGGGGCAGCATGCAAATCAGGAGAAAAAACAATATCTTCTGTTCTTCAAGGAATTGGCCTCTCATCGCAAGACGCGTCAAGCTGTATCCGGTTTACACTGAGCAAATTCACCACCAAAAAAGAATTAGAGTATGTGTTGAAGAAATTGCAGGTGATTGTGGAAAGCTTACGGAAGATTTGAGCGTATTTTCTCAATCATCCTGCATGCCTGACATATCTTTTGGGAGCACGGCTCTCCGCATTTTTCGCATTCTAAAATCTTTTTTTCTTTTTTGTATCTTTCTTTAAGCAAGGGCAGAATTTCCAAGAAAGAGTTAATGACCGCATGTTTTGTTCCCGGGTATTTATGCTCGAGATTATTGAGCAAAACCCGGATGTCTTCGCGGTATGCTTCATCCGCATAGGGGCAGGTGCAATACTCGTCTTTGAGGCCATTGAGCAGCGCGTAAATTGTCGTTTCTTTTTCTGAAAGGAAATACAGAGGCTTGATCCTCCTTACAAAAAGCTCGTGTTTCATGACTCCTGTCAGGGGCCCCATTCGCGAGGACGCATCAACATTGTTCCTCAACTGGTTCATAAGGACAGACTGCGCCTCATCATCAAGGTTATGGCCTGTTGCAAGTTTTGTGATTCCCAATTCCCGGGACTTCTTATTGAGGACATACCTTCGCAAAACACCACAAATGCTGCAGGGTTTCTCTTTTGTTTTTTTTAAGATAGTGTCAAGAGGATAGCCCACTTCCTCTTTGTAGCTAAACACCTTTAGCGGCACTCCCTCTTTCTTGCAGATGCTCTTTGCAAATTGCAACGCCTTGTCGCGGTATCCTTTAATCCCCTCATCAATCGCAATCGCAAGAAGGTGAATATCCTTTCTCCTTTTTGTAATTTTGTTAAGAATGTGGAGCGTGGTGAGAGAGTCTTTTCCCCCAGAGATCGCAACCCCTATTTTATCTCCCCTCTCAATTAAACCGAAATCCCGAATTGTTTTCAATACCTTTTTCTCAAAGTAGCGAATAAAACATTTTTTACAGAGCTGAATATTATTAACGGGGTAATGAATGACAGGCTTTTCTCTGCATCTTTTGCACACCTTTTATCCTCCTGAAACAACCGAGATAATCCTGATTTTATCTGATTCATGTAAGGGGGAATTCTCAGCAACGATCTCGTTTCCTTTTGCCACAACAACGATCGTGGGATTGATGTTTAGTTTTTTGAGTAGTTCGCTCACTGTTTTTGCTTTGACATGCACTTTTTTGTTTTGGAAATCGATATACACTTCCATGGGGAGTATGCCGCTGAGGGGACTTGAACCCCCGATCCCGGGATGACCCAATAATTTATGAGACCCGTGCTTTAGCCAGCTAAGCTACAGCGGCGTCAAACAAAAAACCCCTTTATTCCTTAAAAAGCTTTTTGATTCTTGTGCTGATGGATTTCATTTTTTCCTGAGAAAGAGAGAGGGAAGGATGGCTCCCAATATGGAGATTATCACCATCCATTCGGGGAATAAGGTGAATGTGAAAGTGATCAACGATCTGGCCCGCGGCCCTTTTGTTATTTTGGAGGATGTTCATCCCATCATATGCAGAAAGGAACTTTGTGGCGACTTGTTGCAAGGATATTATGATACTTTTGGATTCCTCTGCAGGCATATCCGCGAGGGTGGTAAAATGCTTTTTGGGGACAAGCAGGCTATGGCCTTCGCTCGCTGGATGGAGATCTAAGAACAGGATGCAATGTGCATCTTCATACAGGATGTCCGCAGGAATCTCTTTTGTTGCAATGCCGCAGAAGATACATTTTTCCATCGTATTTTGAAATATCTTTTTTATAAATCTTTATCAAGAAACGTTTTACCCGTCATCATGCTTGCGTGGAATTTCGCAACATAGTTTCTCGTTTCCGAAGTTGATTTATAGTGGTCGTGAATATACGGCTCAACATCTGCGAAGGTTAATGTTTGGTTTTCATATTTTTCTTTTAGCTTGGGGTTATGTTTTGTTGCTTTCTTGAGCAGCTTCAGGACACCATTTTCCCCCTGGTTGTACGCAAGAACGACAAGATCCCAATCATGGAAAAGACCAGAGAGATGCTGGAGATAGTGTGCTGCGGCCTCCCGTGATTTTTTTGGGTCAGATCGTTCATCAACTTCATGGTTAATCGTAAGATCATACTGCCGCGCGGTGTTTGGCATTAATTGCCAGATTCCTTTCGCCCCATGACTCGACACTTTTTTAGCGTTATATAATGATTCATTGAGGGGGATGTACGCAAGATCTTCAAGAAGGCCATATTTTTTGAATATGTGCTTTGTTTCTTGAATATACTTTTCATTCTGTTTTAAAACATCTTCCATGTCCTCCATTCTTCCTATCTGGAGTTTGTAGGGTTTTTTCTGGTGTTTCAGGTTTTTTGTAAGCGAAGCAAGCTCGTTGCTTTTTCTTCTTCCTGAAGGAGTATAGTCATACCTTTTTACAGTTTTATAGATTTCAAATGTTTGAGGATTATACGCAACAAAATCATCTACTGATGTAGTGTATACAGAAACCCAGAGCCCGACTGTTTTATTTTCTAAGTGATTGGGGGAATTGTTAGGAGAAATCTCTTCCTTAAGAAAGAGTTCTAAACCCCCTCCCTGTCCTTTATGGAAGAGGGGGGGATTTTGATTTTTTGATGGTAATGTGTAATCAATTCCAGGACTGGAGATTGCATCCTTTTCATCGTTTTTTGATGCATAACTATACCCGAATGTGAGAGCAGCAGCTACGAGGCTAGCCCCCATAATACCATACATCAGGCCTTTTTTCTTTTTTTTTGTTTTTTTTATCCAGTTTAATGCGTATTTATTCATAAGACACCCATTGAATATGAGATACTATCATTAAGTAGTTACATCTATATAAACCTTTCTCTTTTTACCACGAATTATGAACTCCCTAAGAAAGTATTTAAGATGCTTTCTCATGAGGATTTCCACCATGAACATGTAGCTAGAAGAAGCCAAGGAGTTTAAGAATGACCGCTTTCTGCGCATGGAGCCTGTTTTCCGCTTGGTCAAAGATGATTGAATTTTTTGAGTCAAGGACATCAGAAGTTATTTCACAGCCGCGATGCGCAGGGAGGCAGTGCATGATGAGCGCGTTTGAATTTTGAAGGAGTTCTTTGTTAACCTGGTAGGGAGAAAAGACTTTCAATCGTTCCTTCTTTTCATTTTCTTGCCCCATGGAAACCCAGGTGTCTGTGTACACAACATCCGCATTTTTTATTGCTTCCTTGGGATCTGTGGTTACCATAACCTCCCCGTACTGCTGCGCATATTTAACAACATCCTCTTTGGGTTTATATTTTTCTGGAGACGCGATCGCAATTTTCATCCTTGTTTTGGCACATCCCACAAGGAGGCTGTTGCATACATTGTTTCCATCTCCGATATAGGCGAGCTTCAAACCTTTCAACGTGCCTTTTTTTTCATAGATTGTCAACAGATCTGCGATGATCTGGCAGGGATGTTCAATATCCGACAACCCATTCATTACAGGGACTTTTGAATATTTTGCCATTACTTCCAGGTCTTGATGGTTATCCACCCGAGCCATAATAATATTAACATACCTCGAGATGCACTGTATTTCATCCTCAATCGATCCCAAGGTAAAGTTTGTTGTTCTCCAATCAAGATATTGGGCATGCCCTCCGAGTTGGGTCATCGCGGCTTCAAATGAAACCCGCGTTCGTGTTGATGTCTTTTGAAAGATCATTGCAAGGCTTTTTCCCTTGAGGAGATTCAGATATCGCGCAGGATGCTTTTTTATTTTTTCTGCATTTTTTATAATAGCAAGAATTTCTTTTTTGTCGATGTCTTTCAGACTGAGAAAGTGCATACCTTAATCCTCTGTTTTTTGTTTTTATAAACTTTCACATCATGATCGCTTTTTTTGTTGCTTTTCGCAAAATTCCCGCAAGAATCCCCGCGGCCCTTACAGTATTAAAAAGAGGGTACAGGTAAAGCAAGGTGGCATCTTTTTCTCGTATGCTGGCCCGCACC
The DNA here is from genome assembly GCA_964612835.1 of Candidatus Woesearchaeota archaeon. Classification (GTDB taxonomy): domain Archaea; phylum Nanobdellota; class Nanobdellia; order SCGC-AAA011-G17; family JAGVXY01; genus CAZTDJ01. The sequence goes on along the minus strand of CAZTDJ010000024.1, from coordinate 4,554 downwards.
GTTGAATAGAGAATATAGGCCGCATACGCTCCTGTCAGTATTCCGAGTGTTGCGCTTATAAAAGGGATAAAGAAATTTTTCCAGAAAAAGGCAAGCAAAGCAGCATAGGGAATGAGGAGAAATGCGAGCGCCGTTCTTATTTTTTTTGCGCTGTATGATCCCCCTATCCAACGGCATTGTTTGAAGGTGTCTTTTAAAGTAGAAGGATTTCGATGATAGCATACTGCGAGAGACGCAATCGCCGCTGGCCCCAGTTGGGCAGTGAGGGACTGATCATCCGCATATCCCCACGCGGGATCAAACCCCTTGCTTTTGAGGAACACAGAACGTCCAATTGCCCGGTAATTCTTTGGATCTTTATAGCCCTCCAAAATCCTGATTCTTCCCCAGCATCGCGCCCACGGATTTTCAAGGTTGTTTGCGTACTCCTGCCCATGGGTTGTTCCTTTGCATTTTTTATCAAGGATGGGTTGAATTAATTCTCCCAGGTACTCTTTGTCAAACCTCATGTCAGCATCTAAAAACGCGACAATTTTCCCTCGCGCATTTTTCACCCCATTATTCCGCGCCGCCCCCAGGCCCAAATGTTTTTGTTTGATGATGCGCAGATTCTGTTTTTTTTTAAGGGAGTGTTTCTTCGCGATCTCAACAGTTTTGTCAGTGCTCCCATCATCCACTACCACGATCTCAAAATCATGGAAAGCCTGTTTCTCAAGACTCTCAAGACAGCCGGGAAGATCTTCTTCTTCGTTGTAGACGCAGAGGACAACGCTGACGAATGGATTTTTCATGTTCTTCGAGTATTTTACTCATTTAAAAAATTGTTGCCGGGAAGATCCAAAGGGAGATTGCTATCCCGAGAGCAAAACCCGCAAGAACATCTACCCAGTCGTGTTTTTTCAGATAAATCCGGGAATAGACTGACGCGAGCATGACGATAAAAAGGATACTCGTGACCCCTATGTTTTTGAAAAAGGATGAAAAAAGAAAGAAAAGAATGGCGGCCCTGCAGCTATGAAGGCTGGGGAAGGAAGACGCATCAAGCTTCTCAAAGAAATTTTTGTAGCCCTCTTTCTTCGGCCGATGCTTGAAATAAAAAGAGCGTATAAGAATCACTATGCTATACGCAATAATCAGGGCAGAGAGAAGCTTTTTTGCAAGGACAAAATCAACAAAGAAAAAGAGGGTTAAAATAAGAAGGGAAAACGAGAGGCCCGCGAAAGAGGTGAAATCCCGAAACAACACGTTCACATATTCTTTGAGTTCCATGTTACAGATACACAAGAGTGAGCGTTGTAAGAAGCCACAGCCCCATCCCTATCACCATCCGATAATCTTTCACCACGAGCTCTGGCCGCCGTGCAATGGGGGAGTGAGAGTAGACAAGGTACACATAATAGAAAACAGTGTACAACGCAAAAGGAAGGGAAAAAATGAGATAGGGGTGGATGCTCAGGAAGCTGAAGAGCGAATAAGAAAGAATGAGGGACGTCGTTGATATCCCAAGGATCACGTCCGCAAGTTCAAGAGAGTATGCGTTGAGCGTCTTTTTATGCAACGCCGCCGCTTTTTTGAGGAACATCAGGTCTGCTTTTCTCTTCCCGCTTGAGAGGAAAAGCGAAAGGAAAAAAACGCACAGGATGAGCCATGGAGAAACTGTTTTTTGGATAATAAAGGCACCTGACGCTGCCCGAAGCACAAAATTGGTCGCGATAACGATGATGTCCGCGAACGCTTCATTCTTAAGAAAAAAAGAGTAGAGCTGCATGAGGACAAATATGCAAATGACCGCGGCAAGAAACAAGGGGTGAAGGAAAGACGCAAGCGAGATGGCGATGATCAGCAGAAGAAGGGAGAGAAGGGCAGCGGCAAAAACGCCGATTTTTTCAGCAGCAATGGGCCGTAATTTCTTTTCCGGATGGAACCTGTCTTTTTCTCTGTCGATAATGTCATTGATAATGTAGCCAGAAGAGGAAACGCAGCAGAGGGCAAGAAATCCCAAAAATGCGAGGAATATCAACCGCGGTTCAAATATCTCCTGCACAAAAAAGAGGGGCAGGAAGATGAGGAGATTTTTATACCATTGATTCACTCGCAATAAGCTCCCTAGCATCCTTTTCCTAAAGGAAAAGAACTTTATAAAATTTGACTTTTGTCCTAAAAGAACATCCTGAAAAACTTGAGGATCCCCTGCTTCCAGGGAAGCGCGTGGGTGACCCCTGTTTGATTTTCATATTTTTTGTAATGCGATGCATACCACCGATATGTTCTGATCAGGGTTTCCTTGTTGGAGTACTTCGGCTTCCACCCTAATTTTTTTTCAGCCTTTTCTATTGAAACAAAAGAGTCTTGCGGGGCGGTTTCATAAACCCATTTGTATAATGGAGAAAGTTTGAAAAACTCAAGGATCCTTAAGGGCGTGAGAACAAGAAAAGAGGGGATAGGGATGATCTTTTTTCCAAATCCAGCATATGCGAGCAATGCGCCAAAATCTTCTTTCATGGTTGTAAACTCTTTTGCCCCGATATTAAAGGTGTCATTTACAATGGACGCCGGTTTTGTTGCGCAGAGGTAAATTGAATCATTCAAGTCTTCAACGTCAAGCAGTTGGTATCTATTTTTCCCATTTCCAATTAAGGGGATATTTTTTCCTCTCCGCACCCAGTCAAAAAGAATGTCGAAAACACCCAGCCTTCCTGGCCCCAAAAATGACTTTGGCCTGAGGATGGGAATGATCATCCCTTTTTTCTTGAATTCCTCGCAGATTTTTTCTGCCTCTACTTTTGTTTTGCCATAGGGGCCAACGCCTCGCAATCTATCACTTTCGATAAGGGGATGATGGTCCGGGATTCCATAGACTGCAGTAGAAGAGACATAAATAACTCTTTTAACCTTTAGTTTTTGAGCAATTTCTAGAATATTTCTTGTGCCACCGCTATTTATGCTGATGATGTCCTCTTTTTTCCATAAGGGAAGTGCTGCAGCACAGTGAACGACAATATCTACTTTTTCCATCGCTTTTTGAAGATATTTCTTGTTTCTAATATCTCCCGTATAAATCTTGATTTTATCTTTGATGCTAGGATAATCAAAAGGGACACGATCGATACTTTTCACTCTATCTTTTTTTTTGAGGAGGTATCTGCAGAGGTTATGCCCCAGAAAACCAGAACCTCCCGTGATAAGATAAGTGTGACGTTTCATATCCCCCCTAAGACTTTTTATATTTAAAAAAATTCCTATAGACATTCAAAATACATAACAATTATAAATTTAGCTTTCTCTTAATCCATAATGCTTGATTTGAAAAAATTTAACAGCGTATTTTTTTGGATACTTTTTGCACTTGTTTTTTTTAATTTTATTTCTTTTTTGCACTATTCATCTATTCTTTTTTTATACCCTTATGATTGGGAAGAAAGCGAAGGAGATTCCATGCACTTTGCTTGGACGATACTAAAAGGGGAAAATCCATATAGTGATAATGTTCATCTTCCCATTACGGCATTTGTTTATCCCCCTTTTTACCATATCCTTCTTGCCCCCCTTATTTCATTTTTTGGATTTCATCTTGTTATTGGGAGAGTTGTAAGCTTTTTGGCAGTCTTCTTGCTTGCATTTTTGATATATACTCTCATTTATAAAAAAACAAAAGATTGGAAAATAAGTTTATTCTTCTCTCTTTTACTTTTTTCAAGTAAATTTATCACCCCGCTATTCCCTCTTGCAAGACAAAATACCTTGTGGGTGGCGCTAGCTTTCTGTGGTCTCTATTTTATCTCAAAGTACCGAGAAGGAAAAAAATATATTGCGCTATCGATAATTTTTTTAATACTTGCAGTTTATACAAAACAATTGGCAATATTTGCCCCCTTAGCTGCAATAATATGGTTATTCTTCCAAAATAAAAAAATTGCCCTTTATTTCACAACTTTTTTTGGATCAATTTCTTTTTTTATTTTTCTTTTGATTCAAAAATTATCACAAAATTTATTTTTGTATAATATTGCGGTTTTTCCGAATATTATCACTATAAAATCTTTTTATCATCTTTTTTGGAATGTCTCTTATTTATTCATCTCTTTTTTTATTTTTATTTTTTTGGTTGCTATCGCATTATTTAAAAAAAAGTATTCAAAAGATTCATTATGGCTTTTAACTTTGATATTTGCACTATTTATCTATTTTGTAACGGGAACAAACATTGGTGGGGGAGCCGATTATTTATATCCAATAGTTGTTTCAATCCTTATCCTTTCCGGAATCTATTTTAAAGATTTTCTCCTTTTATTAAATGAAAATAAAAAAACACTCTTCTATATGGTTATGCTATTCCAGTTGTTATTACACATTTTTATTTCGAGTTCTGGGGGGCTTTACTTTTTTCCTACAAAACAAGGCTTTCAAAATGCCGAGAAATTAGATACTCTTGTAGGTTTAACCAAGGGAGATGTTTTAATGGAGAGAAATACGGGTTTTTTATTCAAAAATCAAAAAAAGATGTGGGTTGAGGCATCTATCATTCCCATGGCATATCGAATTGGGCTTGTTGAT